>JBEGRP010000154.1:0-3084 GCA_041180345.1 Actinomycetota bacterium
GAGCGGCCTGGCTGTGAACGTGCTCTATACGCTTGAGGACGCCAAGAAGCGCGCGGTTGGATTCAAGCTGTCGATGGGAATGGAAGTTCCAGAGGAACTGGCCACGAAGTTCAAATTCGCTCGCCAGAAATCCAAGCTGGCCGGCGAAATCCGCGGCACCTTTTTTGTAATTAAGGGCGAGTACTAGTCGACCCGGAGCGAAAGCAGGAACTGGCCGCCGCCAGGCCTAATCTCCACCGAGAAATCCGATTCTGGAGCCAAACGAGAAAGTCGATCGAGCAGCCACTCCTCCGCCTGCTTGGCATCATCCGCAGCCATGCAACGCCCGACCACCTCGCGCCCGCCCTTGCGGGTAAGGCGCTCCACGGTTTCGAAGATCGGTGCTGGATCGGCAACAATCAGGTCGCTGCTCCAAGGCACTACAGGGGCTTTCTTGCCCTTCATGGTGTTGCACTGGCGGTGCGCAAGTCGCTCCACCACGGCATTACCCTTCTTGCCTTTGGCCGCACTAAAGCTGTCTACGCTTGGCCCTAGGTCCGAATTAACCGAGGCATCCGGGTCTACTGCCGCATCACAGAGCCAGCAGCGCCAACCATCGCGCGAACCAACTTGATTCAGATCACTCATGCATTAAGACTAGGCGCGCTGAGCCTTTGCGATTGCCGCGTACACGTTTGCGCTGCCCTTAGCGGTGCGCTCGAAGGTATTGTGATCCACCGAGTGAAGTCCGTAACGGAACTCAAACCCGAAGATCCACTCGAAGTTGTCTAGCAGGGTCCAGTGGGTGTATCCCAGCACCGGAACCCCCGAGGCAACTACCTCATGTAGCTTCTCTAGTGCCTCGGGAATGAACTTTTCGCGCAGCGAATCGTCGGCGTGCAGCAGTCCGTGCTCGGTGACAAGAATCGGCCTGCCCACGTTCTCATAGACGTAGCGAACCGCACCCGCCAGAGAGTCGGCGTCGATGAGCGATCCCATACCGTTGGTGTCAGCACCGCCAGCCTCAGCTTTCACAAGGCCCTTGCCATCGAATCGGTGGGTCTCGTAGTTCTGCACACCGATGAAGTCGTCGCTCTTGGCAAGCTCTAGCCAACGCTCGTAACATTCGGTTCGTTTGCGATCACGCACCGAGGAATCATCACCGACGACGATGTCGTGCATCAACGCCAAACTGAAACCAACCGGCAAGTTTGGCACTACCGATTTAATGGCAGCCTTTCCAGCGGCGTGACCAGCGGCCAGACCATCTTCGATGGCACCCATCTCCTCTGGAAGCAAGACATTCGCCAGACGGTATCGCTCCACGCCAGCCTGCTTCGAGCAAGCTTCCAACGTTGCTCTTTCTAAATCGTGAACAAAATCCGGGAGTCCAATCCAGTGCAGCAAGCGACCGAGGTTAGGTTCATTCAGGGTAACCGCGAAGTCGATCTTGTGGCCGATTCGCTGAGCCACCTTGGCGCAGTAACGGGCGAACAGTTCTGGCGCCTCTGGGTTTAGCCAGCCACCCTTAGCGGCGAACCAGCTGGGTGCAGTGAAGTGGTTGAAAGTGACAATCGACTTCAGCCCCTTTTCGCGGCAGTAGTCAACCATGGCTTCATAGTGGTCCAACTCGGCCTCGTCGAACACTCCCTCGGTGGGTTCAATGCGCGCCCATTCCACGCTGTAGCGATACGCGGACAGGTTCATGCCAACTACTAAGTCGATGTCTTCGCGCCAGAGCTCGTAACTGTTGCAGGCTCGCAGCGAAGGTTCCTTGAACACCGTGGGCTTGGCGTGCTCCGCGTACCAGGTGTCACTGTTTACGTTGTTGCCCTCCACCTGGTGACCAGCGGTTGCTACCGCCCAGATGAAGTCCTTTGGGAACTGCGAAACCATGATTACCTCTTGCCTTGTCGTCCCAACAGACTATGAGTGTTTACCGACATCGGCGCATCAGGAAATAGATACCAGCGTTCCAACTTCGAATCGCTGGAACCGGTTCATTCGCACGACTAAGTTAGCGGTATGGGAACTTCACCAGGTAAGAACGATTCTGGTTTCAGCACCGAGGAAAAAGCCGCGATGAAGCAGGCGGCATATGAACGCAAATCTCGCCCCACGAAGACCCCCCAGGAAGACCTCGAAGACTGCCTTGCCGCTATCGAAGGAATGTCCGAGCCTGACAAATCCCTAGCAACCCGAGTTCATCGATTGGTGACAGACGCTAATCCAGATTTGCAGCCAAGAACCTGGTATGGAATGCCGGCCTATTCTCTCGGTGGCAACACTATTTGCTTCCTACAGGTTGGCAGCAAGTTTAAGACCCGCTACGCCACCCTTGGTTTCAGCGACAAGGCAAAACTGGACGCTGGCGGATTTTGGCCCAACGCCTATGCCCTAACTGAACTGACCGCCGACATTGAGGGCGAAATTACTGAACTGGTGAAACGCGCTACGCGTTAGGTCCAAAGAGCGCGCAGTTCGCCAAGTACCTGTGAGCCACCGAGCGACTTGACGGCGAGCGCCTGCAGAAGTTCCTGATACACCGATTCTTGGATCAGGTTGTTGCGGTGCAGCAGTCCAAGAGCAACTAGCGGAGCTGCCCGAAGTGAGCCATCTGCTATCTTCACCGCCACGCCATGGCCGTCAGGAAGCCCGATGACGAAAACTCCCTCGGCTCCTAGCTTTGCGACCATTCCGTGCTCCATGATGAGAGCATCTGGCGATTTGGCGTCGCCAACTGCCCACGGATTGGCCAGCATGGCGTCAACCACAGCTTCGTCAGTCGATGCAAATTTCCCGATGGCGCGGGCTAAGCCTGCAACCGTAATGGTGTGAAGCGGGGCACCGCAGCCATCGACGGTCGAGTGCAGGATTGGCTCCTCGGAATATTCCTCAAGCACGTCTCGAATCAGAATCTGAAGCGGGTGCTCGGGGGCCAAGTAACTCTCCAATGGGAAACCCGCCGCTACCGAGGCAGCCAGGAAGCCGGCGTGCTTGCCCGAACAATTGAACGCGGCTTTGCTTTCGGAGTCGGCAGCGGCACGCGCTGAAGGATTGCCGGGCCAGGCTACCGGGCACTGAAGCGCAGACTCGTTCAGTCCG
>JBEGRP010000155.1:0-5049 GCA_041180345.1 Actinomycetota bacterium
GTCGATCTCGGGGCGAGTGACCTCGTGGATCGGGATGCGACGGTTGTTAGCCAAGGTGATGGCTTCCTTTACGCGGTCATCCATCTCGATTCGCGCGGCAAGGTACATCGCAGTCGCCGGCACCTTGGTGCGCAGCGCCTCCAGCACCGAGTTGCGACCTGACAGGACCTCGCTGGAGTCGGCAGCCTTGGCCACGGCAGCGGTCTTGCGAACACCAGCACCGGCAGCACCAGCGGTGCGAGCGGTAGGAGCGAGGAACTCGCCCTTACGCATGCGCGGTGCTTGCTCCTTGTACTTGGCCTTGCGCTCTGCAGCCTTCTGAGCTGGGTGACCCTTGCGATCCTCGGCCCTAGGGGTTGGACCCTTGCCTTCCAGCGCCTGACGGCCGTTACCGCCGGTACCTACTTTTCCGCCCTTGCTGCGCTTCGCAGCTCCGGGACGACCTGGTTTAGCCATTTACACTCCAATGAGTTCCGTCGGCGCCATCGCTGAGTGCGATTCCGGCTTCCGATAGTTGATTACGTATTTCATCCGCTCTTGCGAAATCTTTGTTGGCACGTGCGTCCTGGCGCTGCTGCAGCAGGCTCTGAATGAGCGAGTCCAGGGCCTCATGCTCCGCACTGTTGCCGCTGGCGCTATCTGCCCACTCGGTGGCCATTGGGTCAATTCCCAGAACCGACAACATGGAACGCACCTGAACCAGGTGAAGCCTGACGGTTTCCGAATCACCGGCATCAATCGCAGCATTGCCGGCGCGAACCGCGTCAAAGATGGCCGCGAGCGCCACTGGGATGTTCAGGTCCTCATCCATCGCTGACACAAACGCCGCTGGCAGGTGCTTCATCACAGCACCGAGGGCTAGCTCGGTGGCGGCGACAGCATGGCTGCCAACCAGACGATAGCCGCGGTCCACGAAAGTCCTGATTCGGTCCACGTTGGCCTGCGCCTCGGTGATTGAGTTTTCGCTGTAGTCCAGAGTCGAGCGGTAGTTGGCCGAACCTAGCCAGAACCGGATTGCCAGTGGGCTGCCGCTTGCCAGCAGGTCAGACGCGTAGACACTGTTGCCCAGCGACTTGCTCATCTTCTGCCCCGCCACATTGACCAGACCGTTGTGCAGCCAGAAGTTTGCGAACTCGTCGCCCGCGGCGCGGCTCTGCGCCAGTTCGTTCTCGTGGTGCGGGAAGCGTAGGTCAAGCCCGCCACCGTGGATGTCAAAAGCTGATCCGAGGTACTTGGTGCTCATCGCACTGCACTCGATGTGCCAACCTGGGCGACCCTTGCCAAAACGGCTATCCCAAGAGGCGGAAGCAGGTTCGCCCGCCTTTGTCGCCTTCCAGAGCGTGAAGTCTCGTGCGTCCAGCTTGCCCTGGCCCTCGCCGTCACCGGCGTCAGCCATGTCTTCGATCTTCTGGTTAGTGAGCTCTCCGTAGCTGGCCCACTTGGAAGCAGCGAAGTAGACGTTGGCGCTGCCATCGGTGGCCTGATAGGCGTAACCCGCGGCTATGAGGCGCTCAATCAGGGCTAGCATCTCGGGAATGCTGGCGGTGGCACGTGGCTCGTAGGTTGGTGGGGCGATTCTCAGAGTGCGATAGGCGGCATTGAAGGCCAGTTCCATCTCGTAGGCCAGGGCCCACCATTCTTTGCCGCGCTCAATCGCGTTGGTAAGAACCTTGTCGTCGATGTCGGTGACATTGCGCACCAGCGTGACATCCAGACCCTTAACGGTGAGCCAGCGGCGCAGCTGGTCATAGACCAGGGCCGAACGCAGGTGACCCACGTGAGGTTCGCTCTGAACGGTTGGGCCGCAGAGGTAGATGCCAACTTTTCCAGGCTGCAGCGGCTGGAAGGCGCGCTGGCTCTGGGTCTTGGAATCGTACAGGTACAGGCTCACAGGGCTAGCCTACCTTCGGCTTGCCGGCAATCAGGGCAGTGGCGACCGCCGCAACACCCTCCGAATTTCCGAGGAATCCGAGGCCATCGGTGGTGGTGGCGCCGACACTGACGGGTGCGCCAACCAATTCGGTCATCCTCTGTTGCGCGAGTGCGCGTCGGGGAGCCAGTTTTGGTCGGTTACCAATGATCTGCACCGAGACATTCTGAACGGTCCAGCCGTGCTCACGGAGTAGGTCAAGGGTGCCACGGATGAAGACCTCGCCGGTGGCTCCGGCGTACTCGGGGCGGTCGACACCGAAGATTTTTCCGATGTCACCCAGGCCGGCCGCGGCCAGCAGGGCATCCACTACGGCATGTGCCACGGCATCGCCATCGGAGTGACCGTCCAAAGCGACTTCGTCCGGCCATTCGATTCCGGCCAGAATCAATGGCTTTCGGCCATCCGCCGCAAAACGATGGACATCGGTTCCGATTCCGGTGCGGAGCTCGGCCGAGAGCAGGCGATTCGCCGCTGCCAGATCGGCAGGGTGGGTGATCTTGAAGGCGTTGGCCTCACCGATCACGCTGGTGACGCTGCCGCCGGTCGCCTGGAACAGTGCTGCGTCATCGGTGTGCTGGGCACCGTTGAGCGCGTGTGCTGCCTTGATAGCTTGAGTTGGGAAGCCCTGCGGGGTTTGTGCGATGCGCAGGTCGGTTCGGTCGACGGTTTCCAGGATCAACTCGGCATCGGCGCGCTTGATGGTGTCAATCACCGGCAGCACCGGAATCACACCCTTGCCGGATTCCCGAACCGCAGCCGCAACCCGTTCGAACATGGCGCTGGTAGCGAGAGCTCGGGCGGCGTCGTGAATCAAGACCACATCTAGATCGTCTGGAACAAAGGCTAGGCCGTTGCTGACGGAATCCTGACGAGTTACCTCTCCCCCGGGAACCACAACAATGTTGATGTCCTGGGTGCTGTAACGGTCCGCCAGCGCTTCGGCTTCGTCGTGATACTCATCGTGGGCAACGAGGCTGACGTGCGCTAGTCGCGCGGTGGCAACCACATTGCGAAGAGCGTGCTCAAGAATGGTTTCACCCAAAAGCTGGACGAAAGCCTTGGGAGTGTTTTGCCCCAGTCGCGCGCCTTCACCGGCGGCCAAGAGGACCACCGCTAGATCACGCATGGAAAGCCTTCTGTTGCAAGTGCTAGTTCGGATACCAGGATCTGACGAGCCTTGGCCAACATGCGCTTCTCACCGGCGGAGAGTCCGCGGTCCTGGTCGCGGCGCCACAGGTCACGAACGACCTCGGATACCTTCACTACGTCACCGGAGGCCAGCTTCTCAAGGTTTGCCTTGTAGCGGCGGCTCCAGTTGGTTGGCTCTTCGACGAAGTCTGCGCGCAGAACGCCGAAAACTTCCTCGACACCCTCGTTGTTGATTACGTCACGGACGCCGACCATTTCAACGTTTTCTTCCGGTACCCAGATGGTGAGCTCGGTCTGTGCGACTCGAAGCTGCAGGTACACCTTGGTCTCGCCGCGGATGGTGCGTTCGGCTTTCTCGATAATGAGTGCCGCGCCGTGGTGTGGGTAGACCACGGTTTCGCCAACCTTAAAACGCATAAAGAAATCCCTTCAGAAACCACAATTTTACCACAGAATCCCCCAATTTATAGGGGTAAACTGGAAGGGCTATTTGCGTGTATCCCTGGAGGAAAATTGGTAGTTCGTAAGCTCGCCGGAATCGCTCTTGCCGCTGGTGTATTGTTCTCTGTGGCTGGCTGCAGCTTCAACCCAAACCCCGAGTCTCTTCAGTCCTACGCTCCAAGCGACGGCGTCGGCGCCGACATCGTCTTTGACAAGGCTCAGCGCAACGAATCGGTCAAGCTTCGCAACTTCGTAGTCATCACCGATGGCAGCAGCTACAACCTGTTCGGAACCGTCATCAACGATGGTGTCAGCACTCAGCAGATCACCCTGCAGCTGGCTTCGGACCGCAGTCAGTCCCAGACCGTAGAAGTTGCCAAGCACAGCACTCTGGTCTTCAACACCGAGAACCCAACCACCCTCACCCTCTCGGGCAAGCCTGGTGGCCTGGTGAAGGTTTACGTTGGCACCGCGGCTGGCGACAACTGGCAGGTAATCAGTGTCCCTGTGCTGGATGGAACCCTGTCGTACTACCAAAACCTGGTCGGCACTCCTAGCGAGACTCCAGCCAACTAGTTCATACTTAAAACCCGAAACCCACCGAACCTCTCTCTCGGTGGGTTTCGTTTTTAAGCTGTAGCGGCTAGACCTCGAACTTGTAGCCCAGTCCGCGAACGGTAAGCAGGTGAACCGGACGAGCGGGGTCATCCTCGATCTTGGAGCGAATGCGCTTGATGTGAACATCCAGAGTCTTGGTGTCACCAAAGTAGTTGCTTCCCCAGACACGGTCAATGATCTGGCCGCGAGTCAGGACTCGGTTGACGTTCTCCAGCAGCAGTTCCAGGAGCTCGAACTCCTTGAGTGGCATTGCGATCTTCTCACCGTGAACAAATACCTGGTGGCGCTCGATGTCCATCGAAACCGGACCGGCCTCAATCACGTTTCCGGCAACCACCGCCGGCTCGACGCTTCGGCGCAAAACTGCCTTCATGCGAGCCAACAGTTCGCGAGTGGAGTAAGGCTTTGTGACGTAGTCATCGGCGCCGATCTCCAGGCCGACAACCTTGTCGATCTCGGTGTCCTTTGCGGTCAGCATGATGATTGGAACATTGCTGGTGGCGCGAATGGCTCGGCAGACTTCGCTGCCACTCTTGCCGGGAAGCATCAAGTCCAGCAGGATCAGGTCTGGCTGCTCTGCCTCGAACATAGCCAGCGCCTTGATGCCGTCTTCGGCCTCGACCGTTTGGTAACCCTCACGCTGCAGCTGGATAACCAACGGCTCACGCAGGTTCTGCTCATCTTCTACGACTAGGACCTTAGCCATGGTCTAACCCTTCCGGTTTTCGATTAGCTCGCTTGGCATTTCTGGCAAACGAAGTGTGAAAGTCGAGCCCATTCCGGGCTTCGAAAAGAGGCGGATTTCACCGCGGTGGTTTAGCGCCACGTGCTTGACGATTGCCAGACCCAGCCCGGTACCGCCAGTGGCACGGGACCTCGACTGGTCGACTCGATAGAAGCGCTCGAAG
>JBEGRP010000156.1:0-3060 GCA_041180345.1 Actinomycetota bacterium
TCGGGTGGCATTTTTAGCCCGGATCGGATCGATCGCGGTACCTCGGTGTTGCTAAACCACATCGACGCGGCACCGCGGGGCGGCAACCTCTTGGATATCGGCTGCGGATGGGGTCCCATCGCGCTTAGCCTGGCCAGCAGGGCGCCTCAGGCTACCGTCTGGGCTATTGATGTCAACGAGCGTTCGATGGATCTAACCAGGGCCAACGCCGAGCTTCTGGGGCTGACGAATTTGCGAGTTTGCCGGCCCGAAGACGTTCCAGCCGACATTCAGTTTGATGGGATCTGGAGCAATCCGCCGATTCGCGTTGGCAAGGACGTTCTGCACGACATCTTGAACACCTGGCTTCCCCGGTTGAACAGTGGGGCCAGCAGCTATCTGGTGGTGCAGAAGAATCTGGGATCGGATTCGCTGCAGCGGTGGCTTGGTGAAGTTATGCCGGCCAGCTACGAAATCAGTCGAGTTGACACCGAAAAGGCGTTCCGCGTTCTGAGAGTCTGGAACCGCGGCTAAACCTAGTCCGCCGTTTGCTGGTTCTTATTTAGCTCACGAAGTCGGAAGACTCGAGTTCCAGCGTTCCCTCGAATACCAATTCCGCGGCGCCACTGAGGCCAACGTGCTCGCCTTCCTCGGTGGCGAACATGCGCACACCGAGCGTTCCACCGGGAACCGTAACCTGCCAGTGATTGGGCGCACCTGCGCCGGCCCAGTGCCTAGTCGCCAGGGCCGCGGCAACGATACCGGTGCCGCACGACAGCGTCTCGCCAGAACCGCGCTCGAAGACCCGCATGTCAATCGAACCAACGCCATTGACCACCATCGGGTCATGTGGAACAACAAACTCAACGTTGGCTCCAGCTGGCGGTGCAGGCACCAGAGTGGGAGCCTTGGATAGGTCTAGTTCGGCCAGTTCGGCTTTATCGGCGAGCGCGACCACCACATGAGGATTGCCAACATTGATGCCCTGCCCCGGGCGGTCCACCCTCAGGTTTGCTGCATGAACGGTGACCTCGTCGGACTCCAGCCTCCAGCGCCCCATGTCGACAGCGAACCCGGCCAGATTCTGTTGCAGATCGCGCACGCCAGCGCGGGTACCGACACTGAGGGTTTCACCCTGCGGGAGCTCCACTAGGCCCTTCTCGATGAGATAGCGCGCGAAAACTCGCACGCCATTGCCGCACATCTCGGCAATCGAGCCGTCGGAGTTGTAGTAGTCCATGAACCACTCGGCTTCTGGAGCCTCGGCCAACAGACTCTTGCCGGCTTCCAGATTTTGGCTGCGAACCACCCGGATGACACCGTCTGCGCCCACGCCAAATCGACGATCACAGATCTTCGCAATCGCTGCCGGAGTGAGTTCGCGTTCGCCTTGCTCATCCAAAAACAGGACGAAGTCGTTGCCAGTTCCCTGGCCCTTGGTGAACGCGATTGTGTGCATGAGTCAAGCCTACCTGCGACTACTTAGCGGCCAAATGAGCTTCTGCAAGAGCTATTGCCTGCGCCTGAATCCCAGAGTCTCGATAATCGAGCCATTGGATGCGCTGGTCGCGGCGGAACCAAGACATCTGGCGACGAGCGTATTTTTGGGTCAGCTGAACTGTCTGTGCGATAGCTTCGGCTTCGGCAAGTTCACCGTCCAACTGCGCCAAAGCCTGCGCGTAGCCGATAGCTCGTTTGGCGGTCTTGGCTTCGCGGAGGCCAGCGGGTATCAGGCTCTCTACCTCGGCCAGCAATCCCTGTTCCCACATCCGAAGAACCCGAGTCTCCAGACGCTGCACCAGGTCTTCGCGCGGACCGTTTAGCCCGATTTGAAGTGAGGGCTGCCATTCAACCGGAACCTCCGGCAAGGCCGCAGCGAAGGGCTTGCCTGTCAATGTGACAATCTCGATCGCGCGAACCGTGCGGCGCCCATTTTGCGGCGTGATTCGCTCTGCGGCGATCGGGTCCAGCTGAGCGAGGCGCCGATGCAGAGTGATTGGGCCGACCTCCGCTAGTTCCGCTTCCAACTCCGCCCTGAGTGCAGGATCGGTGCCAGGGAACTCAAAGTCATTCAGCACCGAGGCGATGTAGAGCATGCTTCCACCCACAAGGATGGGCACCACTCCCTTGGCTTGGAGTGTTTCGATGAGCGGCCTGGCAAGGTCTTGATAATGGGCGGCGGTAGATTCCTCGGTGACGTCGAGGTAATCCAATAGGTGGTGGGCTATCCCGGCTCGTTCACCGAGGGAGAGTTTCGCGGTGCCAATGTCCATGCCGCGGTAAAACTGCATGGCATCGATGTTGATGATTTCGGCTGGGCGACCAGTGTCAATGAGGTGCTGCGCCAGGGTTATGCCCAGGTCAGACTTTCCGGTTCCGGTAGGTCCGACTACCGCGAGGAGCGCCATGTTTGCTAGCGCACCTTGAGGTCTAGCTTGACTCGACCGGGGGTGGCGTCAGTTGCCGGAGCTGGAACGCCGCAGGAAGCCGCCTGAGCAAGGTCCCAGGCGTCGCCGGCTCGAGTCCGGCGAAGGTCATAGATTCCCGCTGCAGAGCCAGTGCCGTCGGCCAAGAGGAAGTACGGCTTCGCCTCGGTGACGCGCACGGTGACGATGTCACCGGGTCGTGGGGATTCGGCACCGGCTGGTACTTCGAAGTGCACCAAGCGGTTGTCGCGGGAACGTCCCGACATACGGTTGGTTGCGGCGTCCTTGCGTCCCTCGCCATTCGCAACCAGGACTTCGACATCCTGCCCAATTAGCTTCTTATTTTCCTGCCAGGCAATGTCATTGCAGAGGGCTAGGAGTCGCTCGTACCGGTCCTGAACCACTTCTTTCGGAAGTTGATCTGGAAGTTCTGCCGCAGGGGTACCTGGACGCTTCGAATACTGGAATGTGTAGGCGGCTGAGAAGCGGCTCAATTCGGCGACTCTCATCGTCTCTTGGAAGTCCGCTTCGGTCTCACCTGGAAAACCCACGATGATGTCGGTCGTTATCGCAGCGCCAGGAATGCGGTCTCGAACCTTTTCGATGATTCCTAGGTATTTCTCAGCGCGGTAGGAACGACGCATGTCCTTGAGAA
>JBEGRP010000157.1:0-3053 GCA_041180345.1 Actinomycetota bacterium
CCACCTGATGGACGCCACCCCGGTGACCCTGGGTCAGGAGTTCGGTGGCTACGCTGCTCAGATCCGCTACGCCATCGAGCGCGTCAACAGCACCCTGCCACGCGTTGCCGAGGTTCCACTCGGTGGCACCGCGGTTGGCACCGGAATCAACACCCCTAAGGGCTTCCCACAGCAGGTAATCAAGCTTCTTGCCACCGAGACCGGACTGCCGGTCACAGAGGCTCGCGACCACTTCGAGGCACAGGGTGCCCGCGACGGTCTGGTCGAGGCCATGGGTGCGCTGCGCGTGCTGGCCGTCAGCCTCACCAAGATCAACAACGACCTACGTTGGATGGGTTCGGGACCAAACGCCGGTCTGGGCGAGCTGCACATCCCAGACCTTCAGCCAGGCTCGTCGATCATGCCAGGCAAGGTAAACCCGGTCATCCCAGAGGCCGTAATGATGGTTTGTGCTCGCGTAATCGGAAACGACGCCACCGTCGCTTGGGCTGGCGCCACCGGTAACTTCGAGCTCAATGTCGCAATCCCAGTCATGGGTAACGCGCTGCTGGAGAGCATCCGTCTGCTGGCAAACTCGATGCGCCTGCTCGCCGACAAGACCATCAAGGGTCTCGAGGTAAACGAGGAGCGTGCCCGCGCCCTGGCCGAGTCCAGCCCATCGATCGTTACCCCGCTGAACAAGTACATCGGTTACGAGGCGGCTGCCAAGATCGCCAAGTACTCGGTGGCTAATAGCCTGACCGTGCGCCAGGCCACCATCGACCTGGGTTACGTGGACGGCCAGAAACTTACCATGGAGCAGCTGGACAAGGCCCTGGACGTTCTGTCCATGACCAGCCCTGGCCTGTAGACCAAAAACTGAAGAACCCCGGAGGACAACCTTCGGGGTTCTCGCTTTAAGCAGGTGTGCGGGCTGCCTTAGCTACCCTCGGTGTACTGGCGCAGCTTCGGGGTTACCCGCAGGATGATGAACATCGCCACGACGATTCCGATGCCGCCCAAGACCGGCCCTGCCCAGAGCCCAACCAGCGCCGCCATGACACCGGCATAGATGTCACCGAGACGTGGCCCGCCACCGACCACAGCCAGGAAGACGCCTTGCAGGCGGCCGCGCATGCGATCGGGAACGGAGTGCATCAACATGGCGGTTCGGAAGATCGCCGAAACCTCGTCGGATGCCCCCATGCCGAAGAAGGCAATGGCCGAAAGTACCAGCGCTGGGAGGTTAGCACCGGCCAACGAAGCGGTCGGATGACCGAACCAACCCGTGCCCATCGCCAGCAGAATCAAACCAAACATTGCAGTGAATAGGCCATAGACCTTGACCGCATTGGCAATCGCGAGACCCTGCATCCGAATGTGAACCACTCGCCCACTGAAGGCACTGGTCGCAAAGGAACCAGCGGCCCCTGCGGCGGTAAGAATTCCCACGGTGATTGGGCCACCGCCAATCACAGCCGCTGCGGCTGCGGGCAAAAGCACATATGGGCGGCCCAGCCCCATGGCAATGATGTCAACCACGAAACCGGCACCAATCTGTGGAGCCGACTTCAGGAATTCGAGCGACTCTCGGAAGGATTTCCAACCCGGGCGAATCGCGTCTTCGGCAACCTTGATCTTGGGCAACATCGCAATGCCGAGGAATCCGGTAGCCGTAAGAACCAGATCACAGGCAAACGCCACCGAGTAGCTTGACACTGCCACCAAGACACCCGCCAGGGCCGGCCCGGCCATCACCTGAGTTCCCATAGAGATGCCGTTGAGCGCACCGGCACGGGTCACCAGTTCCTTGGGCACGATTCGAGGAATGACCGCCTGCCGAGCTCCGCCCAGAACCGTCGCAGAGACGGCGGTGACGGTGGTGCAGACGTAAAACGGCCAGAGTTCAATGTGGCCACCATTAAGCGTCGCCTGGTGTTCCAGGACACTCAAGACAAACAGCCCTGCGGTGGCGGAGAACATGATCGACGCCGACACGATCATTACCAACCGGCGATCAAAGGCATCGGTGATCATGCCGCCGATGGGACCTGCCAAGACCATTGGCAGCAGCGCAATTGCGCCAACCAAAGCCACAGCAGTGGTGCTGCCGGACATATCAAAAATCTGAAGCGCAACTGCCACCAGGGTCAGCTGGGTACCGAGACCGTTTAGTAGGTTTCCCAGCCACAGCCGAGCGAAAACCGGCACCTCGCGAAGCGGTGTTAGGTCGGCCAGCAGGCCGCGTTTTCCGCTATTTGACTGCGTCACCGATGCGATCCCACATCTTGGCCATGACCCACCACTGGCCGTCGACGTAAACCAAGTTCAGGTAATCATTCATCAGGCCACCAAACATCTGCAACTGAGCCTTGACCTGAGCCAGGTTGGGCGAGAGTCGGTCATACGCCAGAACACTGTCGCGGCGCACGTCACCCTCGGTGTTGGCGGGCGATACTCGGTTGGCAACAGCCTCGCGGTAAATCGGATAAGGGCGAATGTTCAGGTTGCCGTCCACAACCCCGTAGAGCACGCAGTCCTTGTGGAACACTCGGTCAAAGACCTGCATGTCTTGAGTCCAGAGCGCCTCAAAGTAGTCATCAATCAGGGTCGCGATACCCGGTTCGGGAATCTGCACAACATCACTTCGGGTCATAGGGAAAGTCTAAGACCGCACCGAGTCAGGTGCCGCCACGCCTACCACTGACTGAAATCTAGACGTCGAGGATGTCGGTGACCAGTGCCGCGATGGCCGATCGTTCACTGCGAGTGAGCGTCACGTGACCGAAGAGCGAGTGGCCCTTGAGGGCCTCGACCACGGCCGCGATTCCGTCGTGACGTCCAACTCGGAGGTTGTCGCGCTGAGCCACGTCGTGAGTCAGGACCACTCGGCTGTTCTGTCCGATACGGCTGAGCATGCTCAGCAGAACGTTGCGCTCCAGGCTCTGCGCCTCGTCAACAATCACGAAGCTGTCGTGAAGGCTGCGACCGCGAATGTGGGTCAGCGGCAGGATCTCCAAGATGCCGCGGTCCTGAACGTGCTCAATGACTTCCTTGCTGCAGATTGCGCTCAG
>JBEGRP010000158.1:0-5479 GCA_041180345.1 Actinomycetota bacterium
GCAAAGCAAAGACGAGCTCAGACACATCAGCCAAGACAAGTGTCCCAAGTGCTTCTCAGAAGGCGCGCACAACCTCGACGGTCGTGGTGTCAGTATTTGGGATACCTTCAGCCGCATCCCCGGGAAGGTAGCCAACGGCGATACCGGTGACGTAGCTTGCGATTTCTATCATCTGTATCCACAGGACATAGCGATTATGCAGGAATTGGGCATCAAGCACTTTCGGATGTCGCTGGCCTGGTCTCGCATGTTCCCAAATGGTGATGCGGTCCGCAACCAGAAGGGCTTCGACTTCTACGACCGCGTCATCGACGCTCTACTGGAAGCTGGCATCGAACCTAACGTAACCCTCTATCACTGGGATTTGCCGCAGCCACTGGAAGACCAGGGTGGTTGGCCGACCCGTGTTGTCCTAGATCCTTTTGAAGACTATGCCCGTGCAGTGGGCGAACACTTCGGTGATCGAGTCAAGCGCTGGGCACCAATCAATGAGCCTTGGTGCGTATCGTGGCTCGGCTACGGCCTGGGTCTTCACGCACCCGGCATCACCGACTTCTCCAAGGCAATTGCTGCCGCGCACCACACCGTGGTTGCGCACAATCGGGCAACCAAAGCCCTGCACGAAACCGTGAGGGACGCGTTGGTCGGACCAGTTCTGAACCAGGCCTTGCCCGATGTCGATGACATCACCGATCCCTTCCAGCTGAACGCTGCAGAGGTCTTGGACATGAACCAGAACACCTTCTGGATGAATGCCATCCTCCGGGGCGAATACCCGGAGAAGGCATATGAGGTCTACGGCGACCGTCTTCGCTCGGTGATTCAACCGGGTGACCTGGACGTCCAGCCGATCGAATGGCTGGGAGTGAACTTCTACACCAACGCCCGAATCGGCCACCAGATCGAGGGGCCGGCACAGATGAAGCAGAGCATCGTGTCGACCCTCATCGGTGCCTCGATCGAGAGCACTCCGGTGGGACCTTTGACGGACATGGGTTGGCCAATCACTCCGCAGGGAATCGGTGACCTGCTGGTTCGCTGGACCCGCGAGTACCCGGCCGAGCTGCCGCAACTGTTTATTTCCGAGAACGGTTGCGCCTATGACGACGGACCCGGAGCAGACGGTCGCGTCCGGGATGATCGCCGCATCGATTATTTGTCGCGCCACATCGCTTCGGTGGAGCGCGCCATCGAACGCGGCGCGAATGTGGGTGGCTACTACGAGTGGTCACTCCTGGACAACTACGAGTGGGCGCTAGGGTACGAAAAGCGATTCGGCATGGTCCACGTCGACTACCAGACCCAGGTCCGAACTCCAAAGGATTCGGCGCACTGGTATGCCGGAGTTATTCGCCGCAATGGCCTTCCGAAGGCGGACTAGCGATGGCATCAACTTATCTAGTCGGTCTCATCGGTGAGAGCATCGAACACTCGCTGACCCCAGACCTGCACATGCGCGAGGCTCGACACTTAGGCTTGGACTACGAGTACCGCATCATCGATCTGCTCGAACCAGACCTGCGTAACCTTTCCATCGATGAGGTGCTTGCCGCCGCCGCTCGCAGCGGATACAACGCGGTCAACGTGACACACCCGTTCAAGCAGCAGGCCCTGCCATTCCTTGCTGCAACCACCACCGAGGTAGATGAAATCGGCGCTACCAACCTGGTGCTTGGACCGGGTTCCAAGTCGACCGGTCACAACACCGACTGGTCCGGATTCCTGTTCGCTCTTCGACAGAGCATTCCTACCGCCGAGAACGATTTGGTCTTGCAGGTGGGTGCTGGAGGTGCTGGTGGAGCCACTGCCTACGCGCTGCTGAAGTGGGGCGTGAAGCGACTTGTACTGACGGACTTAGATCTGTCTCGTGCGGACGAACTAGTGCACAAGTACCAGTCACTTTTCCCTGGGACTCAGATCTTGGCTCTGCCGATGAGTAAAGCTCTGGCGTTACTCAGTGAAGTCGACGGTGTGGTTCAAGCCACCCCAATTGGAATGTTTGGGCATCCCGGTATGCCTTTCGAGATCGACACCCTGAACCCTGAGGCCTGGGTGGCCGATGTGGTTTATCGCCCGATTGAAACCGAGCTTTTGGCGACCGCCAAGGCGGCGGGTCACGTGGTGGTTTCGGGGGGACTGATGGCACTCGGTCAGGCTGTGGACAGCCTTCGCCTGATCACCGGTCTTGAACCGGATACCGAGCGCATGCGGGCACACTTCTTCGAGCTACTCGAGGACGAAACTGCCCTCACCCGAGCCCGAGGAATCTAATGAAGACTTCGATTGCCACAGTATCCATCGCGGGTTCCTTGCGCGAGAAAATCACGGCAATCGCGAGAGCTGGTTTCGACGGGCTAGAGATCTTCGAGAATGATTTTGTGGCCAGCGATCTGTCGCCGGCCGCATTTCGAAGCACGCTGGCTGATCACGGTCTGACGCTCGATCTCTACCAACCCTTTCGCGACTTCGAGGGAGTTGGTGCAGAGCAACTTGCCGCCAACCTAGAACGCGCCAAAGGCAAGTTTGCGTTGATGAATCAGCTGGGCGTGGACACCATCCTCGCCTGTTCCAACGTGGGAACGGCCGTTGAGCATAACGACCAGCTGTTCATTGACCAACTGGGCACCTTGGCCGAAGTGGCGGCGGAGTTCGGCGTAAAGGTGGCCTATGAAGCCCTAGCCTGGGGTCGATTTGTTTCCACCTATGACCACGCCTGGGACTTGGTGCGCAGCGTCGAACACCCCAACCTGGGAGTCTGTCTGGACAGCTTCCACATCCTGTCGCGCGGCAGCAGCCTCGACACAATCGACCAAATTCCGGGCGAGAAAATCTTCTTTCTACAGCTAGCCGATGCCCCGATGATGTCTCTGGACGTTCTCTCCTGGAGTCGCCATCACCGCCTATTCCCGGGTGAAGGTGGCTGGGACATCCCTGACTTTGTTCACCGAGTCCTGCGAGCCGGGTACACCGGGCCGCTGTCGCTTGAAATCTTCAACGACGTTTACCGTCAGGGCAGCCCAAGCGTCACCGCGCGGGACGGCCACCGCAGTTTGCTGAGGCGGGATTGCCGGACCTCGGTCTACAACGGCTGACCGAAGCCCAGAGCCCTCGGGCTTTTGAATTCGTCGAATTCGCACCCGGAGAAGGTGACGAGGTCGAGCGCCTTCTGGTCGGCCTTGGGTTTGAAAAACAGGGCGAACATCGCCGAAAAGCTGCCAGCCTCTTCACCGCTGGCGAGGCCAGGGTCGTAATCAACCCCGGGGTTAGTTCAGCCGGCCCAGAGCTGATCGCTTTTGCCCTGGAATTTGCCTCGAAGGCAAACGTCATGGAGCGACTCCGAGGCTTACAGTATGGCCTTCAGGCCCGCGACCGCGCCGACGGCGAGGCCGACTTCGGTGCGGTCAGTGCTCCCAACGGAATCAACGTCCACGTAACCGATCGCAGCGAATCTGCCGGAGCTTGGGTGGAGGAGTTCGGAGCTTCTTCGGCAGAATCAGTGAACCAGTCCGGCATTGTGGGTATTGATCACGTGGCAATCCGTGAGTCTTCCCAGCACGCGGATGAGACAACCCTCTTCTTGAGGTCTGGTCTAGGCCTGGAGCTTCAACCCGAACTAGACCTTCCCAGCGAATACGGTTTGGTTAGATCTCGAAGTGCCAACAACCCGAGTCGAACAGTTCGTCTAGCTCTGAACGTCAACCCCGAGCAAGGCCGAGCTGGAAGTGGCGCTAATCACGTCGCGTTTGCCTCGGTGGATATTTTTAAAACCGCCAAGTTCGCAGCCGAGTCGGGATTGAATGTTCTTCCAGTTCCCGACAACTATTACCGAGACCTCAGCCTTCGCATGGGGCTACCGGAGACTCTCATTCAAGAGCTGCAGAACTACAACATCCTGTTTGATCGGGATGCCCGTGGCACTTTTTTGCACTTCTACGCCGTGCAACTAGGCCGAATTTTCGTTGAAGTGGTTCAGCGCGAAGGAGATTACGACGGCTATGGGGCTTACAACTCTTTCATCCGCCTGGCTTCGCAGCGCAACCAGGATCTCCAGCGGGCAGTAGTTGCCAAATAGCCGCGCGGTACGGTTCCACGGTAGTTTTAACCGAGCATTTCATTAGTTAATCGGGGATTTGAAAGTGAGCGCTAAAGCAATGTCAGATGGGCAGTCGACGCTCGAGAGTCGCAAGCGGGACCCCGAGGGCACGCGCCGCGATATTCTGGCCGTGGCCACCGCCGAGTTCGCCACCGAGGGATTCGCAGGCGCTCGAGTGGACAAGATTGCCGAAGACACCGCGACCACCAAGCGGATGATCTACTACTACTTCGGGTCTAAAGAGGGCCTGTACCTTGCTGTGCTGGAAGCCGCCTACGAAGAGGTACGTGTCCTGGAAAAAGACCTTCAGGTGGACAACCTAGACCCGGTCAGTGCTCTGCGAAAGTTGGCGGAGTTTACCTACGATCACCACACCTCTCACCAGTCCTTCATTCGCCTGGTTCAGATCGAGAACATTCACCGTGCCGAGCACCTCGAGAAATCCAGGCGGATCGAAGAACTGAACTCCACCGCCATCTTGACGCTTGAGTCGGTCATCCAACGCGGGGTTGAGCAGGGCATATTCCGCACCGATGTCGATGCCCTGGACGCGCACATGATGATTAGCGCTTACTCGATTTTCCACGTGGCCAACCGCCACACGTTTAATTCGATTTTTGGACGAGACCTGCTTGAGGCCGGGCGTCACGACCAATATCGTCGGCTTGCTGGCGACATGATTGTCGCCACCATGACCGCCAAGTAGTGGCTCTTTCCGCAAATGTGCGGTTAGCCACCTGTTTACTGTCCAGCCTGAGCATTTATCGAAAATAACTTAATGTCAATTAGGTTAATCGGCCATTCAGGCGTACCGTTAGGCACGGGGGACGGCTGTCTCTCATTAACCCCAATAGAGGGGACGGGACATGCTCCGGTCAACCAAAGTCTTAACCGCACTTAGTTCCGCAGCCTTGCTGATAGCAGGCACGACTGCCACCTACTACGTGGTCGATACTCTCAATGGGCGTAACACCACACTGGGGCAAAACCTAAAGGTGATCGGCTTCTGCCCTACTGGTAGCTCGCTTTCTCAACCCACCGTTACAGCGATCGCCGGCAGCCCCGGCCCTACCGGCGCGACTGGTCCTGCTGGATCGCCCGGCCCTACCGGTTCCACTGGAAAGACCGGCAAGACTGGTGCCACTGGAGCGACTAGTGCCCAAGGCGAAACTGGAGCAACTGGTGCCACCGGCGCGACCGGTGCTCAGGGCGAAACCGGAGCAACTGGGGCGACCGGCGAGACCGGAGCCACAGGCGCTACGGGACCAGCGGGTGCCTGCACGGCAGATCTCGCCGCAATCACCGGCGACCTCGTGCCCAGCATCGACAACACTTACACACTTGGAACGGCGGCTTTCCGCTGGAAGGGTCTGCAGCTTGGCCCGG
>JBEGRP010000159.1:0-3048 GCA_041180345.1 Actinomycetota bacterium
GACTGCTGTCGAACGCTTCTTCGAGGTACTTGACGCGCCAATCGAGATTAGTGACCCCGAGAATCCACAGACGGTGACTGCTCCTGCAGGTCGCTTGGAATTCAAGGATGTCCACTTCCAGTTCGCAGATGTACCCCCAGGTGGCGAAGAACTCATCAAGGGTGTGAACCTGGTTATCGAGCCGGGCGAATCAGTCGCCCTGATCGGCATCACTGGCAGTGGCAAGAGCACACTTACGGCTCTGACAACTCGCCTATACGAGGTGACTGGAGGCGCAATCGAAATTGACGGCGTTGACATTCGCAACCTCAGCCGCGAGGAGTTGCGCAGCCACATCGCCATGGCTTTCGAAGACGCCACGCTATTCAGTGCCAGCGTGCGCGAGAACGTTTTGCTGGGTAACCCAGACGCCACCGAGGCGGAACTCACCCAGGCGCTGCAGATTGCGCAGGCACAGTTTGCCTACGACCTCCCCGATGGGCTGGACACCCGAATCGGCGAGGAAGGGATGAGCCTCTCCGGTGGTCAACGTCAACGTCTGGCGCTCGCCCGCGCGGTTGCCGCCAAACCGAACATACTGGTCTTGGACGACCCACTCAGTGCATTGGACGTCGACACCGAGAAGATGGTGGAGGACGCTTTGCGAACGGTTTTGACCACTACCAGCGCGCTGATTGTCGCCCACCGCCCAAGCACGGTTCAGCTCGCCGACAAGGTGGCGTTGTTGGAAGATGGGCGCATCACCGCCTTCGGAAAGCACAGCGATTTGCTGGCATCCAGTGCCCACTACCGTCACGTCATTTCAAGCCTTGATGATGAGCCAAGGCACACCATCGATGCGGATTTTGACACCGAGGAGGAGGTGGCCAAATGAGCATGCAAGGCGTGAACAACGAAGAGAAGTCCGACCTAAATAAGGCCGAGTCACGTGAGATTCGCCGCCGATCGCTGCGACTGCTGCAGGAACTGGTGCGCCCGCTCTACAAGCGCATCTCGCTGGGACTGCTGGTGGTTACAGTCGCTACGTTCATGCGCGTAGTGGGTCCGGCCTTGATCGCAATCGGCATTGATAAGGCGCTGCCAGCGGCACTCAAGAATGATTGGCAGCCACTCTGGTTTGTTACCGGGGGATACGTTTCCGCTGCAATCATCGCAGCAATCGGAATGTCGTTCTTCATCACCTACGCGGCCGTCACAAACCAGCGGGTGATCTACAACCTGAGGCAGAAGCTGTTCCGCCACACGCAGCGGTTGAGCATCGACTTCCACGAGAAATACACCTCGGGCCGTTTCATCAGCCGTCAAACCAATGACCTCAACTCGATTCGCGAACTCCTAGACACCGGCGGCAACGAGATGGTTGCGGGTGTCCTCAGCATGATCTTCACCGCCATCGCAATCTACGCACTTGACCCGGTTGCATTCTTCGTCATGTTGGTGGCGATGATTCCGCAGTACTTCTTGGCCAACTGGTTTGCCGGAAATACTCGCAAGGCTTACCGCATTTCCTCGGTGGCCAGTGCCCGTCTGATTGTGCACTTTGTCGAGACCATGACCGGTATTCGCGCTGTGAAAGCCTTCCGTAAGGAGCGAGCCAACCAGGCGAAGTACGACGAACTGGTCGAGGACTATCGCAAGATAAATACCAAAACCATCATGTTCTTCGGCATCTACCATCCGGCTGAAATCCTGATTTCGGACTTCGCCGTGGCCGCGGTGCTGATTTTCGGTGGACTACGAGTACTGGACGGCCACCTCGGCATCGGTGTCCTGACTGCATCGGTGCTTTATGCCCGTCGCTTCTTCGACCCGATGGAATCCATCGCGATGTTCTACAACGCGTACCAATCGGCAAACAGCGCCATGGAGAAAATCAGTGGTGTGCTGGAAGAGGAACCTTCGGTTCCCGAACCGACCAACCCTGTCAAGCTGGAAAACCTGGTCGGGCATCTTGCTTTCAACGACGTGGAGTTCCACTACAGCAATGGCAAGACTGTGCTGCCGCCGTTCAATCTGGACATTCCGGCCGGTCAGACCATCGCCATGGTGGGAACCACTGGCGCGGGCAAGAGCACTCTGGCCAAGTTGGTATCGCGCTTCTACGACCCGACCCACGGTTCGGTGACTCTTGATGGGGTGGACCTTCGTGATATTGCGGACACCGAGTTACGACAAGCGGTGGTGATGGTCACGCAGGAGGCCTACCTGTTTGGTGGCACGGTCGCCTCAAACATCGCACTTGGTAAGCCGGACGCCACCGGCGAGGAGATCGAGGCGGCGGCCAAAGCCGTTGGCGCCCACGAGTTCATCATGGCCCTGCCGGATGGCTACAACACCGATGTGAACAAGCGTGGCGGTCGCGTGAGTGCGGGTCAGCGCCAGCTGATTTCGTTCGCGCGCGCGTTCCTTGCGAACCCCGCGGTGCTCATCTTGGATGAGGCCACTTCAAGCTTGGACATTCCTAGCGAGCGCATGGTTCAGCACGGACTACAAACCCTGCTGGCCGGCCGAACCGCGATCATCATCGCTCACCGACTCAGCACGGTCAGCATTGCCGACCGGGTTCTGGTGCTGGAGCACGGCAAAATCATCGAGGACGATTCGCCCGAGGTGCTGATCGCCGGCAGCGGCAAGTTCGCGAAGATGCACAAGGCCTATCGCGACAGCTTGGTCTAAGGCTCAAAAGAAAGCGGCTCCCGCCATCAGGCGGGAGCCGCTTCGCTTTGAGTTACTTCAACTTATTCGTTGCATCTAGGGCGATAGCTGTCGTCGCTCCCAGTGCGACCTTTGCGGTGCCATCGGCGGCCACGGTAACGGTGGTTCCCAGACACTTACCCTTTGACTTGGCCTTGGCTCCACCGCTGATTACGTCGCAGTAGACGCCTTTCGGCAGGTTCGTCTTCAGGCTCTGCTTGGTCGCTAGGTTGGTGGCGTTGAAAGCAATGAACGCGGTGCCGCGGTTGAAGCTGAGCACCTTGTTGGCCCAGACCGGGTTAGACATCGGGGCGTCTCCGGCTTCGTCATGCCACTGGATCATTCCCTTGAGGG
>JBEGRP010000160.1:0-3000 GCA_041180345.1 Actinomycetota bacterium
TGGCCACGCCGCTAAGTTCCAGACCTACAAGGCCGCCACCCTGGCCGCCAAAACCACCAGCCCTGCCTACTGGGACCAGACCAAGGAAGCCACTAGCAGTCAGTACGAACTGTTCCAGCGCTGGGACAACTTCGGTCCGGTTGAATACGCCGAGTTGGCTGCACACTGCAAGCTTCGCGGCATCGACTTCATGTCGACCCCATTCAGCTTGGACGCCGTAGACATGTTGGCACCGCTCCAGATCGCAACCAAGGTTGCCTCGGCAGATCTCACCAACATTCCGCTGCTACGCAAGATCGCGAAGACCAATACCCCGGTCATCATGTCGGTCGGCGCCTCCTCGTACCAGGAAATCGAGCACTCACTCAATGTGTTGGTCGAGGCCGGTGCTCCATCAGTAACCCTGTTGCACTGCATCCTCAACTACCCAACCCCGCAGGAAAACGCCAACATCGGTCAGATCAAGAAGCTGCAGGAGATGTTCGGTCACCGAGTAGCCATCGGCTACAGCGACCACGTTCGCCCCGAAGATGACGGCACCGTTCCGGCCGTAGAAATGGCGGCACTATTCGGTGCTGTGGTCATCGAGAAGCACTTCACCGACAACAAGCAGGGTG
Organism: Actinomycetota bacterium; assembly: GCA_041180345.1. Taxonomy (GTDB): domain Bacteria; phylum Actinomycetota; class Actinomycetes; order Actinomycetales; family Microbacteriaceae; genus Rhodoluna. The sequence continues at coordinate 618 of JBEGRP010000160.1, forward strand.
TTGGAAACGACCACTACCACGCCGTTGATGAGGCCGACCTGCGTGCCTTCATGAACAAGTTGGGCGTTTACCGAACCCTGTTCGGCAAGGACGAGCAGAACCTAGGGGTTCAGCACCAGGCCATCAGCAACGCTCGCCGCCGCATCATCGCTGCCCACGACCTACCGGTTGGCCACGTCATCACCGAGGACGACCTTATTGCACTGCGATCGAACGTCGGCATCGAAATCGCCAGCTGGGACAAGGTGGTCGGCCGCACCGTTTCGGCGGCAATCACCGCCGAGCTTCCGCTGGAATGGAACCAGTTAAGCTAACGCTAATAATCGCAGGGGGAGTGCGAAATGACTTTTGACGGAAGACCTACAGGCGACTACTTTTATCGGTCACCGCTGGACCGCGTCAGCACCCGTATCTTGGCCCTAACTAGTATCGGGCTGCTTGTAGCGACGGTGGCGTTCTGGTTGTGGATTTGGAATACCCCTGGCGCGGGTGACATGTTCATGCTCTTCATACCGCTTGGGTTGGGTCCATTTTGTTTAGCGTCTTTCTGGGGTTACAAAGCCGCCCGTCGCAAGGACGCAACAAAGTGGGTCAAGTACCTAGCGGGTATCGACATAGGCGCGACTGTAGTTCTTATAGCGCTTCTTGTCTGGGTCATTTCGACCTTTATGTTCTAGCCTTTGCTTGGGTTCAGCAGCGTGTTCCAACGTTAGTTTTGCGCTGGCAGAATGACGCTGGTGCTGGTGCGCGTGGTCCAGAGTGAACCGTCGTAACCCTCCAGGTAGATCTCATAACCGAGGCCCGGGCTAAGTCCGGAAACGGTAAACGAGGTGGCATTTCCGTCCACGCCAGTCGCTTGGTAAGAGGTGTTGTAGCGAGCCACAACCTGCCAGACATTGACGGTGTGGTCCGTCGGCAAATCCCAGGCTACGGTGACGCTGGTAGGCGTGACATCGGTGACGTGCAGGTTGGTAACTCCGCTGGTCAGCGCCGGTGGTGCTGGCACAGTACCGTTCGCGGTCACGTAGGCCTTCGACTCGACCGTCATCTCACCCGTGGTCAGTATTGCGTAGACCCGGACCTCGTACCTGCTGCCGGGGTAAGAAACCGATCCGTCGTTGAATCGAATGTGAAGTGGCGAGTCCAACTCGGTGTAGCCACCGCACTGGCAGGCGTCATGCGAATAGATGCAGACCCCATAGCGATCCGCGTTTGGCAGCGCGTTCCAACTAACCTCGATGGTGTTGTCCACTGCGGTTGCGACCACGCCGGTTGGACCGTCCAGGTAGTTCTGCCAGTGCGGGGTAGTGCCCGGGGTGTGAATGTTTTGGCAGGCCTTCTCTGATTCCACATTGTTCAGGCGATAGTAAACGCAGGTGACGTAGTCCCAGCCTGGGCTCAGTTGGTCGAAGTGGACCGAAGTGTTTACCGCGTCGGTGCCCTTTAGAGTAAACGAATCGTCATAGCGAAGGTAAACCTGGAAGGTGTCTACGCCAGAGACGCCGGTGAAGCTGACATCCAGCGAATTTTCGGTGAGGTTGCTCACGTTTAGGCCCGTGACAGCGACCGGCAATGCCGGGTTCTTTTGCTCGGTGGTCACCGGATCTGGGTAAACCACCTCAGGCGAGCCACCGTTATTGGGGTCGACCACAATTTCGTATCCTGATGGCCCAACCACTGGGGCAGGCGTAGCGACCGCAACTGGAACAGGGTCCACGACCACTGCAGGATCAACAACTACAACGGGGTCAGCCGCTACAGTGACGGGCTCGGGGGTCTGAAGTGGAGCTGCCACAGCCGGCGCACTGGCGGAGTCAGGCGCGACGCTTTCAGGTGGCGGCGTTGCAATGATCAAGTCGGATGCAGCTTCTAGCGGCTTAGCGACGCTAGCCTTTAGGATTTTTCCGCTCGCGGTAACTGCGGTCCAGGTTCGGTAGCCGGTGCCTGCGTTCTTGAGACACTTTAGGAAACCGCTCTCGGTCTTCACCTGGCTATTGGTGGTGTAGCAGCGGGCACCGATCTTTGTGGTCTTCGCCTCGGCGGAGGTCGGTACCAAAATCAAAATCATTGCGACGGCCGCGGCAAGCCCTCTAGTTCGCATAAGTTTCTCCCAGCCTGGTTAAGCCGATTGTATGCCCGGAATGGCGGCAAACAAAGAGAAATGGCTGGGTTAGAAGCCGATCTGCTTCAGGATGCGGCGCACGATTCGATCGTTGCTGCGGCCCGCTGTGGCCGCGAGTCCACGCTCATGCAGTTTGAAGCGCAGTTCACTGTTAGTCATCAGTTCGTTTAGGTGGGCACTGAGTGTTTCCACCGAGACAAGACGCCCCAGACCAATCATCAGCACACCATTCGAGGTAGTGACGTGGGTGTGAGTCAGTTC
>JBEGRP010000161.1:0-2986 GCA_041180345.1 Actinomycetota bacterium
GCGGCCGACGGCGGTGACCTGGTCAAAGACCTGGCCTTGCCATATGTGATCGGCTGCCTGACCATCATCTATAACCGCCCTCAGGACTTGGCCGAATGGGTCTCGTGGGGGCCCGATGTCTGGACCGCCGAAGCGTATTCCAAGGGGCAGGTTTCCGCCGAGTCACTCCGTGCCCACCGAGAACGTGACTTCAGCCTTCCCAGCCAACGCTCCGGCAAGACGCTGAACGAGTACCTGACCCGCGTCTTCGACCAGGCCGAGGCGAACTCGGCTGCGGGACTGGAGCCGGTAGATGTCTGGGATGAGCTGGTCCGTCTGGAAGTGGCGGGTGACGCGATAACCCGCGAGGAGATGCTGGGAATTGCTAACGTGCTGCTGGCAGGCGGGCGCGACACCGTTATCAAACTAATCACCGGCATGACCTGGCACCTCATGCGAACGCCGGAGGACCGCTCCTTCTTGGCGGCCAATCCTGACTCGTTCAGCAAGGCAATCGCAGAGCTGAACCGATATCTGTCGCCGTTGCCGAAAATGGAACGCGTTCTGACCGAAGACCGCACCGAGCGCGACGAAGACCGCGACACCTCTAGGTACGTGCTGCTGAGCTTTGTTTCCGCGAACTTCGATCGTTCCATCTGGCCGGACGCCGAGGACTTGAACATTCACCGCGACCGCAAGCCAAACCTCGCGTTCGGCTTTGGCCGGCACACTTGCATGGGCATGTACATCGCCGAGACCGAGGCGCAGTCTTTCCTTCGGGCGCTGCTGGACAACTGGCCCGACTGGGACTTTGCGGGTGAGCCGGACATCACCTGGGTCACCGAGGGCGAAGGCGACGAGGCTTACACGGTTCTGGAGAAGTTCAACCAGGTGCTGGTGCGCGCCTAGCCGGCCACCCGTCCCAGTCTTCGGGCTCTGCGTCTAAAGTTGTAGGGCACCAATTAAAACGTTTCATTACAGTTTGATTACGAAACCAGATTTGAGCTAATCTTTCTCCAATCGAATTAGATAACGTACTAGTTAGTACAAACGTGAAAGTGTTCACGTCTACTGTCGTGGCGGCGATTGCTTTCACGGCTCCAAGAAAAGGAGAACAGGAAACAGATGAAGAAGAAGATTCTTGCTGCTTCAGTCGCCGCAAGCCTCTCGGTGGCCGTCCTCGCCGGCGCCCCGATGGCACACGCTGCCTCAAGCACACTGAACCTAGGCGTCATCATTGACGTCGCCGACTGGCAGGCATCGTCCGCTCAGCTGGCAAACGCAGGTCCTTACTACCAGGCCGTTTACTCCACCCTGCTGAACCAGGACGCCAAGGCTAATGTTCTGCCTGGCCTGGCAAAGTCGTGGAAGTACGACAAGACCGGTACCGTGCTGACCCTTACCCTGAACAAGGGAATCAAGTACACCGATGGCGAGCCATTCAACGCTGCCTCGGTAGTTGCTAACCTGAACGCCTTCAAGAAGGGTGCTTCGCCAACTGCCAACATGGCAAACGGCATCGTCAGCGTTGTAGCAAAGACCCCAACCACCGTCGTGATCACCCTGGACAACATTGACTCTGCGTTCCTGACCAACCTGGCCGGAACCATGGGCTTCATGCAGGCAACCAACACCATCGGTGGCCCAGACGCCAAGAGCAACCCAGTTGGTGCTGGCCCTTACATTTACGACAAGGCTTCCTCGGTTTCGGGTTCGTCTTACGTATTCAAGCCAAACCCTAACTACTACGACAAGGCACACCGCGCCTACGACTACCTCAACCTGAAGGTTTTGAACACTGCTGTTGCAGCTGTCAACGCCATCAAGGCAGGTCAGGTTGACGCAGTTGCTATCGCAGACAACTCGGCAGTTGCAGGGCTGCGCGCCAGCGGCCTGACCGTTGACGAGCAGAACCTCAACTGGGTTGGTCTGACCTTCGTAGACAAGGGTGGCCGCATGGGCACCCCGCTGAAGAAGCTGGCTGTCCGTCAGGCAATCAACTACGGTTTCGACCGTGCAGCTGCACTTCAGATCATGGGTCTTGGTTACGGCAAGGCAATCCAGCAGGTATTTGCTCCTTACAACACCGGTTGGGACGCAGCACTGGACAACGCCTATCCATACAACGTGGAGAAGGCCAAGCAGCTGCTTGCTGACGCGGGTTACCCTAACGGCTTCACTCTGAACATGCCTACCAACCCGGCTCTGGGTGCGTACGTGTACGACTTCATGAAGGACCAGTTTGCGAAGATGGGCATCACCATCAACTACACCGCAACTACCGGTTCGGCTGACTTCTTTGCACAGGTATGGGCAGCCAAGTGGCCGCTGTACCGCATGGCACTGCAGCGCGACCCTAACTCGTGGTCGCTGGTTCAGTTCCTCTACGCTCGTGACGCTGCTTGGAACCCATCCGGTTTCGGTGACGCCACCACCGATGCGCTGATCGCCAAGATTCGTGTATCGACCGGCAAGACTCAGGCGGCACTGCTGAAGCAGCTGAACACCTACACCGTTCAGCAGGCTTGGTTCTGCCCACTGTATGCACCACCTGTGTTCTTCGCACACAACAACAGCGTTAAGGTAACTACCCACGCTGGTAACTCGATGCCATTCCTGAGCGACTTCAAGAAGTAACCAGGAACAGCTAATGAGCGTGGTCGAGAGCAATCGCTCTCGACCACGCTCAAACCAGTTTTTACAACCAGAAACGAAACAAATAGATGCTTAGGTTCACGCTGCGACGCTTCCTCACCGGAGTGGCTCTGCTCTTCACGATCTGTACCCTCGCGTACTTCTTGCTGTATGTCGATTCCGACACCATTGCCGCCGGTATCCTCGGTGCCAGCGCTACGAAGGCAGACATCATTCGCTTCAACGAGATGCACGACCTGAACGAAAACGTCTTCATCTCTTACTGGAACTGGCTGACGCACGCGTTGGCCGGAGACTTCGGTGCCGCTTGGACCTTCACCGATCCAGTTACCACCATGATCAACCAGCGACT
>JBEGRP010000162.1:0-2969 GCA_041180345.1 Actinomycetota bacterium
AATGACCACGATGCGCTATCGAGCCTTCATCCGCTGGACCATGGCCGCTTGTTCGGTCTGGGCTGCGGTGTATTTAGGTGTTGGTTGGGCTTTGCACCGGACCTACGATGTGTGGCTGGGCCGGTTGAAGTTTGGTGGCGTAATCTTTGGGGCCATCGTTGTGATTGTGATCGGCATCATTACTCTGGTCAAAAAACGACTCGAGAAGGCTGCCGAGAACATGGTGGTAAGCGGCGAGACTCAGTTGGCGGTAAGCGAAACCGAAACCGAAGAGGGCTTGGAGTAGTCATGTGCGGTCGTTTCGTGGTTGCGAAGACTTCGGGTCAAATCGCGACCATCTTCGAAGCCGATGAAGTGATCGACGAGGTTCCGGCCTCCTACAACATCGCCCCTACCAATCGAGTTTCGATTCTGGTTGACCGAGCATTTGAGAAAAGTGAAGACGGGTCACCCATTGGTGAAATCAGCCGCGAGCTGCATTCGGCTCGCTGGGGTTTGGTGCCCAGGTGGAGCAAGGGTCCGGCCGAAGGTGCTCCCCTAATCAACGCTCGCATCGAAACAGTGTTGGAAAAGCCATCGTTCAAGGACTCGGTGATTCGCCGTCGTTGCCTGGTGCCGGCATCTGGATACTACGAATGGGTGGTAGATGCTCAGGGCAATAAGCAGCCCTACTACGTCAACGCCGGCACGGATGGCCTCTTCGGCTTTGCTGGACTGTTCGAATGGTGGGCCGACGGCAGTAAAGCCGCAAACGATCCCACGCGCTGGCTGCTCTCGACCACCATCCTTACCAAGCCGAGCGCTCCGGAGCTGGCGCACCTTCATGAGCGCAATCCGGTCTTTTTGAGCGGCGATACTTTGGACGCCTGGCTCGACTCCAGCATTGAGGGCGACCAGGACTTACTCGCGGCAATCGCACATGACTCCGATTTGGTAGCGGCCGATGCGCTCTTCCACCGAGTTAGCAGCGAAGTCGGAAAAGTCTCCAGCGCCGGTTCCGCACTGATTCAGGCGATCTAAAACAACCTTCAACCTGTCCTTTAGGTGAGTTTTCCTAAATGTCCCAACCCCCTCATACACTCTTAACGTTCGAACATTTGTTCGAATAAAGGATTTTCAAAGAGGTTGGAAGAAGGGGCAATGTTGAGGGCGGAAGAGGCCATCGAGGTCTCGGTGAATCAGGCTGGCGAACCCATCGGTTTCCGCTGGCGAAACGAACGCTACCAGGTGGCGAGTCGGCCAATCCGTTGGTATTCGCGCCGGGATTGGTGGGTGGAGGCTCCGCGCGCCTATCGCGGCATCGGGGCCGAGGTGATGGAGCTAGAAATGTGGCGGCTCACCGCCAACTGTGGCCCCGGCACGCTGCAGTTCGAACTCATCCACGGCCAAGTCGGAAACACCTGGAAGTTGCTTCGGGTCTACGAATGAGCCAGTTCACCCATCTTCACGTGGCTTCGGCGTACTCGGGACACTACGGGGTCACCCGTCCGGAGCACCTAGCCGAAGCCACCCTGGCGATGGGTGGTGATGCTCTAGCAATCACGGATCGCAATGGGCTGTACGGCTCGGTAAAGCACATCGGCGCCTGTCTAGAACTTGGCATCGCACCGATTGTGGGGGTTGATCTAGCAATCTTAGACAACACCGCGAAGCCAATCGGGCGAGCCGTAGTTTTGGCCCACGGACACAATCGCGGTGTCGGCTGGACCGCCCTGTGCCAATTGGTGAGCGAGGCCAATAAACATGGCAAGAAGCAGCCCACCGGGCTAACCATCGAGCAGTTGGCTCAGCTGACTCAACGCGGCGATCAAGAAACCGGGTACGTTGCCACCGCAACCGTTCTGCTCTCCCCCGATAACCCCTTTGGTCGTCTGGCCCTTGGTGCCAGTCGCGAGGCCGCCCTGGAGGCCCTAGCGGACTGGAGCGCCCTCTTCTCGGCGCCCGGTGCCCTAGCAATAGAGATCACCAGCCTGTTGACCAAACCGGGTACCGAATACTCCACGATGCAGGCCTACCGAATCCTCGAGTTAGCGGATTCCCTAAACATCCCCACTGTTCTGACGAACTCGGTTCGCTATCTAAGCCCCGACGATGCACTGACCGCCGATGTTCTGGATTCCGCTCGGCATCTGGAGGCACTTGGCATGTTTCAACCACAGCCGAACGCCCAGGCCTGGCTGAAGCCACACCGATTGATGGTGGATCTGGCACAGGAGATCTGCCGGGATTATCGTCGCGCTCAAAAGCTATTGGACACCACGGCAGCCCTAGCGGCTCGGTGTCGCCTGGATCCGGTGAATGATTGCGGCTGGGGCAAGCCGAAGACCCCGGAGAAATCCGCGCTGGGCATCGACGGCAACCCCTTCGAACTGCTCTGGCAGAGAGCCCACGAGGGCATCCACTGGCGCTACCCGAACCTTAGCCAGGCCAAACTGCAGCAGGTCCAACATCGACTCTCGCAAGAACTGATGACCATCCACAAACTGGACTTCGCCACCTATTTTTTGACCGTCGCCGATGTCGCACAGATGATTCGCGATATGAAAATCAGGACGGCAGCACGCGGTTCGGGCGCCGGTTCTCTGGTCAACTACACGCTGGGAATCAGCGGTGTCGACCCAATCGAGAACGACCTGCTCTTCGAACGCTTCCTGAGCACCGAACGAACCAGCCTGCCGGACATCGACATCGACGTCGAGAGCGCCAGAAGACACGAAATCTATCGAGCCATTTTCCGACGCTACGGCAGCAGCAGAGTCACCCTGCTGTCGATGCAATCCACCTATCGCGGCAGAGGTGCAGTACGTGACAGCGGACTGGCGTTGGGGTTGGAAGAAGACCAAATCGACCAGATCGCAAAGAGTGTCTGGCGCTTCAGCGCCGGAAGCTTCCGTTCTGCCACCAGCCGTAAACCAGAACTAGCAAAGGTCGCGGAGGCACTGGAGACCGACCGCACCATGAATCTACTG
>JBEGRP010000163.1:0-2952 GCA_041180345.1 Actinomycetota bacterium
GATGTTTTCGCCGAGCCACCAGAACCAGGTTTGCACCACGCTTGGCTAGCTCGTTTGCATATTCCAGGCCAATTCCAGAGCTGGCTCCGGTAACTAGAGCGGTGCGTCCCTTGTAATCCATTTGGTTTCCTTGCTTATCGGTTAGGTCGCAGTCTACGGAGGTTTAGAAAGCGCTGCTAGGCAGGTCTTTTTCGTCGTTGGTGATAGCCGTTAACATTCGGTCCACCACTTGAGCCACGCTCTTGCCAGCCCCGAAGTTTGGCGCTGTCCCAAAAACCGCCCTAGTCGCGAGACCGGACTCGGTGTGGGGAGGGCGGGCGTCAATCCATCTGATTCCTGACTTCTTGAGCTCCTTTGCAGCCGCCACCGAGTATCCGTGAAGGGCAGTCTTGCTTGCGGAATAGGCCGCCAGGCCGGCCATGGGCATTTCCGAAATTACTCCGCTGATGGAAAGCACGAAGGGTTGGTTTCCGACTTCAGCGGATTGAATCAACAGCGGCATCAGTCCGGCAACCAGGTTCATTTGCCCCACCGCGTTGACCTGCATGAGCAGGTTTGAGACCTCTGGGGGAGTTTCAGCCACCGACCCGAAAGCCACCAGCCCGGAGGCGAGAATGATTCCATCAATCGGCTCTGCAGACGCCAATAGGTAGTCGGTGACCGCCTTGATCGAGGCGGGGTTTGCCAGGTCCAGGATGAGCCGTTGGTTGAGGTCTGCCGCGAGCCGAACCGAGCTCTCGGGGCTACTGGCAGTTCCAGAAACACGTGCGCCTGCCGCACCAAGTCGGGAAGCGAATTCGGAACCAAAGGCTCCCGAAGCGCCAACCAATAAGAAATGCTTTCCCGCTAGCTGCATGATTCCCTCTCGCCAGACTCTCCGACCCATGGAGTGCAAACTGCAAAAGTTACGCTTTGATTTCCGAAAACCGAGAACCGGGAGAGTTCCGTCCGTGTCGAAGCTGGCTAGTGCGGCAGGTTTTCGACCGGCCTCGATGCAGAGTCCTTGCGGCTCGGCCATTCGACCACAAGCATCGCCAAAAGAATGAATGCGCCTCCGACGATTGTCTGCAGCTTCAGAACTTCCTGGCCGATCGCGACCGCGATTCCAGCAGACCACACTGTCTCGGTGGTCAGATAAATGGCAACACGGGACGAATCCATTACGCCCTGGGCCCAGGTCTGAACGAAGAAGGCAATCGCGGTGCTAAACAGAGCCGTGAACAAGATCGCAAACCAGCCGTTGAACCCAACCGGGGCGTGGTAGCCCTGAAGTCCAGCCCAGATCATGTTGATTACGCCCACCACCGCAAGCTGAATCACGGTCAGCGCATAAGCGTCCTGTTGGGGGCTCCACTTGGCTAGGCCTGCGATGTGGAGCGAGAAGAAGATTGCGCAGGCCACCAACCACAGCTGTGACCAATCGAAGCTTAGATTTGCCGGGTTAATGCTGATGAAGCCCAGGCCCAGGGTTGCCAAGGCAACGCCAATCCAAATCTTGCCGGTCACTCGCACTTTCAAAATCAGCCAAATCAGCAGCGGCGAAATAACCACGTAAAGTCCGGTGACGAAGCCCGAGATAGCGGCAGTGGTTTGCTGCAGCCCAACAGTCTGGGTGTAGTAGGCGATGGTCATCAGCGTGCCAAGGATCAACCCCTGCCACATCAGGGATCCGCGCAGCTGCTTCAGCACCGAGGGCTTTGCCAGAATCATCACGGCGGCGGCGATTACGAACCGGGTTCCTAGAAAGTCGACAATCGGCTGGTGCTCGATGGCGTCCTTCATCACCACGAAAGCGCCACCCCAAACTGCGGCTACCGCAATCAGTGTGAGCGGGGCCAGGCGGATGGCGAGAGGCTTGGTGTTGGGCACCGAAACAGTCTAGTCAGCCAAGAATGGCGCGTACTGTTCCACCGAGACGATGCGGCGCCTGCCAGTCTTGTTTGGCAAAGTCAGGTGAACGACCATCGCGTGACCCGGCTTTAGGGCCCGACCTTCGTGCAGTTTGATTTCCTGACTCTCACTGCCGTATTCCGACAGCGCATCCAAAATGGTTGGGAGTGACGGGCGGTGGCTGCAAAGGACTGCGGGCTTAGCCTTCTCGATTAGTTGGTGGACTACCTTCTTAGTCCTTGCTGGCCCATTGGCATTTCCGTGTTCACTGAGGGCAAGGCGCTCGATGATTGGAAGTTTGCGAGAATCGGCGTACGGCTGAACCGTGGTCAGACACCGCACCCAGGGGCTGGTCACGATTCGCTTCACGCCAAAAGCCGCCAGGACTGGCACTATTGAGCGAGCCTGATCCTTGCCAACTGGCAAAAGTGGACGTTTGCCGTCGGGGCCCTTCCAATCGCTTCGTGGAGTTGCCTTAGCGTGGCGCAATAGAACGAACGGCTTCGTTCTAAGTTCGCCGCGGTTGTAAAAGGAGAGCAGAGTTCCAAGGAACTCCTTATCGGCCTCGTAGGAGAGCCGCTTGGCGGCCTCGGTCGGCGTTAACCACAAAACCTCAGCCACTTCCTCGTGCGGGATGAACTTGCTGTTTGCCAGTGCCTTGTCGCTTACACGGGCAGCCCAGTAGTGCACTTCTTTCGGTTCTCCGCTGGGAACCTTGTAGTGCTGCACACCGAGACTGACGCCAAGACTGACTTTGAGTCCGGTTTCTTCTTCGATTTCTCTCACTGCCGTCTGCGGCAGGACCTCGCCCGGATCCAACTTGCCCTTGGCCCAGCCATAGTCGTCGTATCTGCCGCGGTGCACCAGGGCAACCAGCAGTTCTCCCTTGGCTTCGCGCCAGAGCACGCAGCCTGCTGCATAAATCGTCACTAGATGCGAGCCCCGCGCCGGTGTAGGACATCGGACATGATTCGATCCTGTACGTCAATAAGCGGGCTACCGTCCGAGGCCTTTGAGTGCCTAGTCCAACTGCCATCGTTGTTCAGGTGCCAGGAAGCCGCA
>JBEGRP010000164.1:0-2932 GCA_041180345.1 Actinomycetota bacterium
CACTGCCGCAAAGGAATTGGAACTGGTGCGACTGAACCCGGCGTATCAGACCATCAACGAGGGTGACCCTGTTCCACTGCGCATCTGGGACAACCTGGAGCAGAACGTCTCGACATTCGAGTCAATCGAGCCTGGCGCGGGTGCGCGTCTCAAGGATTATCTGCACAGCGCCGAGCAGACCTATGACCTCGCGAAGGAATACTTCCTCTACACCAACTTCACCAACGCCAAGCCGTTCACGAACCGCGATGTTGCAACCCAGGCCGGCACCTTTGTCAAGCACCTGTTGACCTCGCTGGATAGCTTCGCCAGCAAGCACGTGACCGACCAGCGTCTGCGCAAAATCTTGGATTTCCCGGCGGTATTCCTCGGTGCTTCGCCCTATCAAACCCCGAGCATGTACCACCTCATGACCCACATCGATATGAACGTCGGCGTCTTCTATCCGCAGGGTGGCTTTAGCTCGGTGATTGCGGCCGTTAAACGTCTTGCCGAGGCACACGGAGTGAAGATTCACACCAACTCCCCCGTCACCAAGATTGAGGTAGACGCAACCGGGCAGGTCATGGGTATCCGGTTGGGCAAGGAATTGGTTACCGCGGACATCGTGGTGGCCAACGCCGACCTGCATCACGTCGAGACCAAGCTGCTGAGCAAGCAGCACCAGACTCGACCACAGGCTTGGTGGGACAAGCGAGTTCCAGGGCCTAGCGCGTTGCTGATGTATCTGGGAGTTCGTGGCGAACTGCCGCAGTTGGATCACCACACCCTGCTTTACACCAAGGACTGGAAGCGAAACTTCGCGAAGGTCTTCCGCAAGGCCGACGGCAAGAGTGTGATTCCTGACCCGGGCTCGCTCTACCTTTGCAAGCCAAGCTCGACGGACCCCTCGGTAGCACCGGCTGGACACGAGAACGTCTTCGTGCTGGTCCCGATCGCTGCCGATCCGGCTATTGGAAGCGGTGGCGTGGACGGTGCGGGTGACCCAGCCGTCGAGGCTGCCGCCGATCGTGTGATTCAGCAGATTTCGGAGTGGTGCAACATTCCAGATCTCGCGGAGCGAATCGTGGTTCGCAGGACCTTCGCTCCGGGAGACTTCGTCTCCGAGTACAACGCTTGGAGCGGAACCGCCCTGGGCATGGCGCACACTTTGAAACAGAGCGCCTTCTTCCGGCCGAAGAACGTTAGCGACAAGGTCAAGGGCCTCTACTTTGTGGGCCACAACAGCATCCCTGGAATAGGTCTTCCAATGTGCCTGATTGGTGCCGAGCTGGTCTTCAAACGACTCACCGGTGACGGTTCGGCCGGCCCAATCGAGCACGAGTTAACCGCCCTCCCCGACGAGGCCTGGAAGGCACTGGCCTAGCGATGCAGGGCTGGTACCTTGGGGCGCTAATCTTCAGCCTTTTGGGCATGGCCCTGCTGGATTATCGCTACAAGATTGCCTTGTTCGCTAATCCGCTGCGGACAGCCGCCACTCTCGGGGGCTCGGTGTTGGCTTTCCTGTTGTGGGACCTGATTTGCATTGAAGCAAAGGTGTTTTTCGAGGGTCAAAACGACCTTCTTCTGGGCCTCAGAATTTACCCGCACCTGCCCATCGAAGAACCACTCTTCCTTTTACTGCTCTGCTATGTCAGCCTCATCCTTTTTAGGCTGGCAACTCGGTGGGACAAGAGCAGGGAGTCGAAGTGAATTTTCTGTACCTCGGCATAGTTCTGATTTTTAGCGCCACGGTTTGCTTGTTGCTCTGGCGTCAAATCAGACAGCTTCGACTGAGAAACGTCTTGAGGACTGCTCTGGTGCTTTCGATACTCACTCTGGTCTTCGACAACATCATCGTCGGGCTAGATTTAGTTGACTACGACCGTCGTCGCATACTTGGCCTGAAGATGCCGATCGCGCCGATAGAAGATTTGGGTTACGCGTTTCTGGCAGCCGTGATGGTGCCTGCACTTTGGTTACTGTTTGCGAAGTTGGGAAAGAAAGATGACTGACAAGGTCACGCCATCGGCTCTGCTGCGACAGCTGTTCTGGGCCAGCCGTCCCATCTCTTGGATAAACACCGCATATCCGTTTGGTGCCGCGTATCTTGTTTCGACCCATCGCCTTGATGCCCTGTTCTGGATTGGCACGCTATTTTTCCTGATTCCATACAACCTTTTGATGTACGGAATAAACGATGTCTTTGACTACGAGAGCGATCTCCGGAACCCCCGTAAGGGAAGCATCGAGGGCGCAGTGCTGCATCCAAAGTGGCACGCCCCAACCCTCTGGGTTTCTTTCCTGTTGCCTGTTCCTTTTCTGATTTATCTGTTCGCACAGGGCAACGCATTGGCCAGTGGCCTAACTGCGCTGTTCGTGTTTACCGTGATTGCGTACTCGGCAAAGGGACTCCGATTCAAGGAGATACCGCTGCTGGATTCGATTACCAGCGCGAGCCACTTCGTTGGCCCAATGATCGTTGGGCTGGCCTTCGCCGGGGTTGACCTGCGAACCGGGACTTCGCTGAAACTTATCGCGGCTTTCACTCTCTGGGGAATGGCTTCGCACGCCTTCGGTGCAGTTCAAGATATCAAGGCTGATCGCGAAGGTAAGTTGGCCAGCATCGCAACGGCGTTCGGCGCGCAGGAGACAGTCCGATTCGCGCTCATGGCCTACTTCTTTGCAGGGGCAATCCTGTTGACAGGCATATGGCCGATTCCATTGGCGGCTATCGCAGCCGTGCCCTACCTGGTGATTATTTGGCCCTACCGCAACCTGAGCGACGAGGAATGCGAGACTGCCAACGGAGGCTGGCGCCGCTTCATCTGGCTGAACTTCTTCGCCGGCTTCGTCGTGACCATGCTCCTGATCTACACGGTCCTAGCTGGCTAGCCTCAGCGACCAAGTGTCAGTCGCGTTCGGTCCAAATAATCCGGAATCGGCTATCGAA
>JBEGRP010000165.1:0-2927 GCA_041180345.1 Actinomycetota bacterium
CTCTCTAGGCCACTATCTGGGCCTGGAGCTGAACCCCGCCGTCAACGTTGATCAGCTTCCATTGGTGAGTTAGTTCATCCAGAACGGTCGAGCCGTAACCCTTTTCCGCTGTCTCGGAGAGTTGGCCCTGGTTGGCCACGCTCACCGATATGAGACCCTTGCCCAATTTGCAGATTTCGATAGCAATCGTTTCAGTTCTGCTGTGTTTGACGGCGTTGTTGATGGCCTCTCGCACGACCTCGATGGCGCTCTCCGCACAGTCATTCTTGCGATTTAGGATTTCGATGGCTTCCGGCTCGATCTTGATTTGGAAGTCGATTGCGTCTTCCCAAATCGCGGTGATCTCATCCAAGACCTGCTCGAAGTCCACTCTCTCGGATTTGGCCTTGGCAAGTTCCGCCAGGGCGGACGCAATGTCCGCTTCAACACCCTTGATGGATTCCGCGGTTGGCTCCGGCTCGCGACTCAGCCGAATCGCAGCTGCATAGAGGGCACCCTGCACCGAACCGTGAAGTACCATGGCAACCCGCTTGCGATCAAGCCACACCTGCTGTCTCAGCTGACTCGTCAGAAGCGCCATGTCCTCATTCACCTGTTGGCGATCCAAAATGAGTTGCCTGCGATAGGCGTTCGCCAGGGCAACCGCGTACAAAGCGACGCCGATAATCACGGTCACGGTCAGGAAACCCACCTGCTCACGCGGATGCATGTGCCACGGGGTGCGAAGCCAGAATATCGGCGCGGCAAACCCGGCCAGGGCATAGCTACCAATGAATGCCATAAAGGCCAGAACCGGGTTGAGTTCGATTCCGCCAATCACCGAGTCCAAAATCTTGAGAATGACAAAAACCGAGAACCCGACGAACAGCGCTACCAAGGCCGCATCAACGATGGGGCGAAGCAGAGCCTGAGGTGCTAGGTCAGCAGCTACGGCAAGAACCGCCGCCCAGCCCGGCAGGATTTCGATGCGGATTGACTTCGGTAGCAGACCGGTCCGTACCACCTGAATTGGACCCGTGGTGTCCAGTTCAAGGTGAAGATCTTCGCTGGCAATTTCATGACTGAGCGGACGAATGATGTCATCCACCGTTGTCTGTAGCGACTGCAGTGCAGGTGCCAATTTTTTATCCACTGCCGCCGAGTCCAATTTTCGGGTCAAATCTGCGACGGCTGGCCTCAAAATGTCGGTGACTCTGGTCATTAGATCGCTCTGCAGGCGGCGATGCAGTTGGCGGAAGTTCTTGATGGCGCTTCGTAACTCGGTGCGTTCTTTGGCAAGCGCCGCCAGCTCTTCCTGCTGGAGCGAAACCGTGGTCACGATTGCCGTGAAAATGCTGCAACAGGTGACCGTGAAAATCGGGCCGGAAATCATCCGAAACAGGAACTCTTCACTGCCCGCGATTCCCAGATAGAGCGCGACATAATAGGCAGCCAGGCCGCGCGCCCAACCGATCAGCGTGTACATGCCAAGCGCGTAGATGATTCCGGACTTGGGCGAGACCACAAACTTGATGAACTTTGCCAAGACGAAAATGACTACGGTCACCGAGTAGGTGACCAGCGCCACCGGAATCCACTCCACCAGGGTGCCGTGGTTTCTAACCGGATCAAACTGAAGATTTACCGCATAGGAAGGAAAGGCAAAAAGGAGCAGCACCCACCAGGAAAAGCTGTAGTCCGCGCCGGTGCGGAGAAAGTTACTTGCCGGCCTATACTCCCGTGATTTTGGCTGGCCCGCGCGCCTAAACACGACTACTCCCCCGAGATGTTACCGGTTGCCTTCAGGAAGGTGCGCGCGGCTTCAACCCGCGCATTCCCGTCGGCATATGTGCTGATGTTCAGGGCATCAAATACCCGACTAACCATTCCCTCAACCGCGCGAATGGTGGTCCCACGTAGATCCGCGATCTGACTGTTACTCATTCCCTGGGAGACCAGCGAGAGCACACCCAACTGCTTCTTGGAAAGATTGGCAAGCGGCCGCGTGCTGTCCAGGTCGTGACGATACTTGACGCTAGCTCGGTCCCTCAGGACCGCGTCGAGGGCATCGACCAGATCGGTAGCGTTGACCAACTGCGATTTGCGCAGATAAGCAGAGTTGCTTGGCACGATTTTGCGGTCCCGTCCCACGAAGCGCGGATCCGGAATGTTGGTCAGAAATACGATTCCCACGTCTGGAGCGGTTCTTTGCACGAAATCGGCGAAGTCGAACCCGTTGGGTCCCGGACCTAGCTCAATATCGACCACCACGCCGTCCGGGTCGGTGCTGGCGAAAATTCGCTTGGCGTCGGCCACGTTGGCCGCGGTGGCTACCTGAAAGTCGTGTGCTTCCAGAGTCTGCGCAATCAGGTCGCGAAGCAGAGACTCGTTCTCTACAACGACCACTTGTCTGCGGTACATTTTTCTCCCCTATTGGCTAGGGGACTGCCATCCCCTTGGCCTTTTGTGGTCACCGAGTCTGCCAACTCGGTTACCGGTGTTGCGTTCTCGGACTGCCATCCGCGAAATTGCCTTGTACTCATTTTGTACTCTGCCAGGCGGGATTTTCGTCAGGTAGGGAAATTTTGTGAGGTAAGCCGAACATTTTGTTTAAGCGAACGAACGACACGACGAGTGTCAACCGAAGTTTTGCTGCCAGTCTTTTATTCGGTCAGCATCGCAACTGGAAGCAAAGGCGCAATTACTGGGGCAAAACCTTGAGGGTCTTTAGCGTCGGGTCCGCCACGAAAGCAATACGGACCCCGCTGTCGCGAGCGGCAAAAAGCGCGTCTAGGGCAGCCTGGGTGATTCGCTCTCCCGGCGACAGTACTGGCACCCCAGGAGGATAAGGGCAGATCATCTCGGCACTGACTCGACCAACGGCCACCGAGGAATCGACGACCTCGTAGTCACTGAAGAAGGCCTCGCGTGGAGTCACCACAACTTCG
>JBEGRP010000166.1:0-2918 GCA_041180345.1 Actinomycetota bacterium
CAATTGAACGCGGCTTTGCTTTCGGAGTCGGCAGCGGCACGCGCTGAAGGATTGCCGGGCCAGGCTACCGGGCACTGAAGCGCAGACTCGTTCAGTCCGGCGGCTTCTAGAATCTGGTGCACTAGCTCCAAGTGCTTCGGGGTGCCTTGGTGACTTCCCGCGGTTATCGCCAGTTGCGCACCTGTGAGGTTTAAACCTGCTCGACGCATCGCCACGACTTGGAGTGGCTTTACGGCACTGCGCGGGTAGATGATTCGCTTGGCAGAGCCCAGGTGATCAATTAGTTTGCCGTCCGGGCCCACCAGAGCAGCGATTCCCCGATGGCGGGATTCGACAATCCCTGCGCGTTCCAAGACGGCTACCTCCACAAAATCTGTGGCGGTAGGAGTCAAGAGTCGCAGAGTTTCGCTGGCGTTAATCATGCTGAAAAGTCTTTCATACCAACTGGTATCGCCCATCGGGCGAGCCTAGGATATCGGCATGACTGAAAAAGTACAGGGTCCCGCAAGCTACTTCCCTTCCATCGAAAAGAAGTACGGGCAGCCAATGGATCACTGGTTCAACTTGCTGGCAAGCGTTCAGGACCTAAAGCACATGGAGCAGGTGGCCTGGTTAAAAGACAACCACGGCATGGGCCATGGGCACGCCAACGCCGTGGTTGCTTACTACCGCGCTAAGAACGGACTCTAGTCCTTCTTATTTGGGTTGGTCGGCTTGGTCGGAACCTTTGGCAGTGCCGCCAGCGCTGCGTCGCGAGTGGACTTAGCTGCCGAAAGCGCAGCCTTGAATGCGTCTCGAGCTGCCTTACGTGCGGTGTCATCGGCGGCGACCTTTAGGGCGGCGACCAGGGTCTCGTTAGCCTTTGAGGCGGCGGCTGTGAATGCCGCACGGATTGGTGCTGCCGAAACCTCGTAGGCAGCCTTGGCAACCTGCCACTTGGCTAAATCAGTGCGGTACTGGAGCTCTGCTGCCAGGCGGGCGGCCTTTGCAGCAGCCTTAGCCGCGGCCTTGTCAGCGGCACTCTGCGAGGCAGTTGGCGCAGGTGTAGCGGTGGTCTCGGCGAACGAAGCTGCGCCGGGTCCAAGGATCATTGCGGTTGCGATACTGGCGGCAACCAGGGCCTTCTTTGCGTTCATTTGAAACTCTTTCTGTCAGGATTCTTGGCCTGCTCTCAAAGGATGCAGCAAAAGATTTGTTAAAACTCGGTGAGACATCCGCTAGGTCTTTGTGAGTTAGTCTGGCGCCATGGAAAAGTTGTTGATCCAGACTGCACCTGGCCTTCAGACCCAAGTTTGGTTTGCGGATCAGGGCAAGAAGCTTGCCGTTTATCACCACGGCGTCCCCAAGCCCAGACTGCTGACCGAAGCGGAACTGGCAGTTTTTGCCGAATTCGGTTACTCGGTGGCTTGTTTGGTGCGCCAGGGATATCTGGAATCAACTCCGGTCGAGGAAAGCCCGATGGCAAGCAGTGTCCCGGCCGTTTCCACAATCGCCAGGGAACTTGGCTTCGAGGCCTTCCTGAGTCTGGGTTTCTCGGGCGGCGGCCCGCGAGCCTTGGCGGACTTAGCCTTGAATCCTGCCGCCAACGCGGCGGTGCTCTTTGGAAGCGTTGCTCCGGCGACACTGGACTTCGACTACTACGGCTCATTTCCTCCCGAGGAAGGCGAGATGTTTGACGCGTTGCGCAATCAGGGGATGCTGATGCTTCCCATGTTCGAGGAGTGGGCGGCTTCGAGCCCAGATCTGAATGTAGGCGCTCAAGGTTGGATTTGTGACGAATTGGCCATGCTGGGCGACTGGGGTTTCGAACCAGCAAAAATCGCCAAACCAGTGCTGTTACTAACCAGTCCGGATGACCACAACGTGCCTTCCAGCCACACCGAGTGGTTGGCCTCAAAAATGACCGGTTCGGCAGTTATCTCGGTGCCTGGATTGGAGCACGACGACTTGGTCAACCCGGCAACCATCCGCACGGCACTGGAGCGACTTAGTTAACTTCCGTTCACCAGCCAATCACCCAGCCGTAACGGTTGAATGAGAGGCTAAAAGCCGGTTAAGAAAGTAAAATTCAGGTGGGCTATTCCAAGCCTGACAAAAACGCGCAGTTTTAGCCCGCGCCGAAAACGAGACGAGTCAGAGGAGGAACGAATGGCCAGCCAACCACAAGCTCGAAGCAGCCGACTCAACCCTCGCAAACTCGTCTCCAATGACCTCGCCAACCTGGATCCAGCGCGCCAGGCTTTGGTGCGGACCCTGGTTAGCGCCTCGGGTCTCATCAGTCGCCCGGTCAAGGCCCCGGACGGCAGCATCGTTGGCCGCGTAGCCGACACCGTGATTCGCTGGGACTCTGGCGACCACCCCAAGGTTTCCGGACTCATTGTCCGCATCGGATTCCGACGCTCATTCCTGCCGGTTCAGAACATTGCCAACATCGAGAGCGCCGGAGTCACGCTGTCGTCAACCAAGTTCGATCTTCGGGACTACGAGCGGCGCGACGGTGAGTTCCTGGCGAACGACGACATGATCGACCACCAGCTGCTGGACGTCAACGGTGCCCGCGTGGTTCGCGCTTCCGACCTGTATCTCACCAAGATGGCCCGCAGTTACTTCGTGGTTGCGGTAGATGTTTCCTTCCGCAGCTTCCTGCGCCGAGTCCTTCCGGGATCTGCTGGTCGAGCCGCCACCCCAGGCAAGGTAATCGACTGGACCGGTATCCAATCTTTCGGTCGCCCAGGCGAGCCCACCCGCTTGCGCAAGCAAAACACCGCTCTGACAAAGCTTCGCGCCGCAGAGCTTGCCGACCTCTTGGAAGACCTAGGTCGCCATGAGCGCCAGGTGCTGCTGGAAATTCTGGACCCCGAAGTGGCAGCCGACGCCATGGAAGAGATGGAAGCCGACGACCTGGAAGACCTGCTGCT
>JBEGRP010000167.1:0-2910 GCA_041180345.1 Actinomycetota bacterium
GTCGGAGAGTGAAACGGCCAGGTACGGGTAGGACTTGTCGTCTTTGAAGACCACGTTGAACGGTGGATCAAACTGCTTGATCCACATGAATTCCAGCTGGAGCGCTTCATACTCGCTCTTGACGATCACCCATTTGACGTCGACAGCGGTGGTTACCATCCGCCGAGTACGTTCGTGCAAGCTATCTAGCGGGCCGAAGTAGTTACTCAGCCTGGCACGAAGGCTCTTGGCTTTACCTACGTAGAGGACTCGTCCGCCGGCGTCCAGGAAACGATAAACACCTGGACCAGTGGGTATTTCACCGGTCTGTGGGCGCCAATCCAGTTCCTGAGCCATGCGTTAAGTTTCTAGCTCCTGCGCGGCTAGTTGAGGATTTCCTTCAGGAATGCGCCGGTGTAAGAGCCTTTCACCTTTGCAAGGTCCTCTGGCGTGCCAACACCGAGGATGGTGCCACCACGGCTACCGCCTTCTGGGCCAAGGTCAATCAGCCAGTCAGCGCTGCGGATTACGTCTAGGTTGTGCTCGATCACCAAGACGGTGTTTCCCTTTTCCACCAGGCTGTTCAGCACCATTAGGAGCTTACGCACGTCTTCAAAGTGCAGACCGGTGGTCGGCTCATCGAGAACATAGATGCTTCGGCCGTTGCTGCGTCGCTGCAACTCGGTGGCCAGCTTGACGCGCTGCGCTTCACCACCGGACAGGGTTGTCGCGCTCTGACCCAGGCGAACGTATCCCAGTCCCACGTCTACCAGTGTGTCTAGGTATCGGGCGATTGCGCTGATAGGCGCGAAAAACTCTGCGGCCTCCGCGATCGGCAGGTCCAGCACCTCGGCGATGTTCTTGCCCTTGTACCTAATCTGGAGCGTTTCGCGGTTGTAACGGTCGCCGTGGCAGACCTCACAGGCAACGTAAACGTCAGGGAGGAAGTTCATTTCGATGCGCAGGGTGCCATCGCCGGAGCAGGCCTCGCAGCGACCGCCCTTGACGTTGAAGCTAAACCGCCCCTGTTGGTAACCGCGAGCCTTGGACTCGGGGACGTCCGCGAAGAGTTTGCGAATGTGGTCAAACATGCCCGTGTAGGTCGCCGGGTTGGACCTTGGAGTGCGCCCGATCGGGGCCTGGTCCACATGGACCACTTTGTCCAGCAGGTCGATGCCTTCGATGCGAGTGTGCTTACCGGCAACGCCCTTGGCTCCATTCAGCTTGTTTGCCAAGACTTCGTAGAGGACATCATTCACCAGCGAGGACTTGCCCGAACCAGAAACACCGGTAACGGCCGTAAACACACCGAGTGGGAATTCGACGTCGACGTCCTTCAGGTTGTTTTCGCGGGCGCCAACGACCTTCAGCTTGCGGTTTGGATCGACGGGACGGCGGGTTTTCGGCGTTGGGATGGTCTCGCGGCCGGCCATGAAGGCACCGGTGATCGAGTTCTGATTCTTCAGCAAGTCTTCGTAGGTTCCGGAGTGGACCACGGTTCCACCGTTAACGCCGGCACCTGGGCCGATGTCGACGACCCAGTCTGAAGCCTTGATGGTGTCTTCGTCGTGCTCGACGACTATCAGGGTGTTGCCCAGGTCTCGAAGCTTGATGAGGGTGTCGATGAGGCGACGATTGTCACGCTGGTGAAGGCCGATGGAAGGCTCATCCAAGACGTACAGAACCCCGGTGAGACCGCTTCCGATCTGGGTGGCCAATCGAATTCGCTGAGCCTCGCCTCCCGAGAGGGATCCGGCGGCTCGCTCCAGCGAGAGGTAATCCAGGCCGACTGCAATCAGGAAGTCCAGTCGCGCCCGGATTTCGCGCAGCACCTGAGCCGCGATCTTTACGTCCCGGTCGTCTAGGTCTATCTGGTTGAAGAAGTTTAGGCAGTCTCCAAGGCTCATGCTTGCGACGTCAGCAATGCTCTGGCCGACAACCTTGACGGCAAGAACCTCTGGGCGAAGGCGGTGGCCCTCACAGGCCGGACAAGGGATTTCACGAAGATAACCCGCCAGGCGCTCACGCGACCAGTCATTGTCCGCTTCTAGGTACTTGCGCTCCAGTCGAACCAGAACACCTTCGAAGCCACTCGTGTAGCGAATCTCGCGACCAAAGCGGTTCTTGTGCTTGACCTTTACGTCGAAGTTGTTGCCGTGCAGGATTGCTTCGCGAGCCTCTTCAGGAAGGTCTTTCCATGGGGTGTCCAATGAAAACTCGAGGTCCTCCGCCAATGACTCGAGCATGCGCTGGAAGTAGTGGAATACACCTTTACCGTTGTTGCTCCAAGGCAGGATCACGCCGTCGTTAATGCTGGCATCTGGATCACCGATGACTAGCTCTGGATCCACCGCCATTTTGATGCCGAGTCCGCTACATTGCGGGCAGGCTCCGAAAGGCGCGTTGAACGAGAAGGTGCGTGGCTCAATTTCGGTGAGGGTAAGTGGATGCTCGTTTGGGCAGGACATCTTCTCGCTGAAGACGCGGGTCTTGCCGGCCGCATCCGCCTCAATGTCAACGAAATCGATGAGAATCCGACCGCCAGCCAGTTTCAGGGCAGTTTCCACGGAATCCGCCAGGCGACCGATGATGTCCGGCTTGGCGACCAGGCGGTCAACAACCACCGAGATGTCATGTTTGAAGGTTTTCTTCAGTGGCTGAGCGTCGGCGAGCTGGATTACTTCGCCGTCGACGACAGCGCGGGCATAGCCCTGAGTCAGCAGGTCCTTGAAAAGGTCGACAAACTCGCCCTTCTTTTGGGCGACAATCGGAGCCAACACCTGGTACCGAGTACCCTCGGCCAGCTCCATCAGCTGGTCTACGATTTGCTGCGGCGTCTGTTTGATGATTTGCTCGCCACACTCCGGGCAGTGGGGAACGCCGATACGCGCCCAAAGCAGACGCAGGTAGTCGTGAATCTCGGTGATGGTT
>JBEGRP010000168.1:0-2899 GCA_041180345.1 Actinomycetota bacterium
GCAACCGCAGCGGTGTGGCCGCGCTGCACAGTTCCGTCCGGGCCAATCGGCTCGGTGAGTGCTTCGCGAATGATGCGGCGCGGGTCGTACTGACGCGGATCGAGCTTGCGCCAGTCCACTTCCTCGCCGATTTCTTCGCTCAGTTGCGCCTGAGCGTTGTCTGCGAAGGCGCGGAACTTTCTGACCCATTCCGCCAGCTTTCGCGCGTATTCGGGCAAACGCTTTGGGCCCAGCACCACGGCGGTGATAATCGCCAAGATGATGAGCTTTTCGCTATCGATGCCAAACACCCTTAAAGGTTACCCTGAGCCTCCCATGCTTAGATTGGCCAAGGATTTACACTTATGGCAAAGGCGCGGCTTGCCGCCCATTACGGCCACTCAGGAGCACCGATGGTAGACAAAATCAGCAGCTGGCGCTACGTCGAGGAATTCTTTGACGAGAGCGAACCGATCCAACGAGCCCGCATGCGCGCCGAGGAATTGGGTGTTGAGTGCATCACCGCCAGCGTGGGTGCGCAGCTTGCCGCACTTGCCGCCGCGTCCGGCGCAAAGGCCATCATCGAAGCCGGCACCGGTACCGGCGTCAGCGGCCTCTACCTAATGCACGGCGCACCGACTGCGATCCTGGCAACCATCGATCTAGAGCCCGAACACCAGGCTGCCGCCAAGGTTGCCTTCGGTGAAGCCGGCATCAAGGCCAACCAGACCCGAGTGATCAGCGGTAAGGCCATCGACGTGATGAGCAATATGGCGGATGCCGCCTATGACCTGATCGTGCTGGATGCCGACCGCGACACCCTGGAGGAGCAGGTTCGGGAATCCAACCGCCTGCTGCGCCCGGGTGGAACCGTCGTCGTTCCACATGCGCTCTGGCGCGACCGCGTGCCAGACCCAGCAATGCGCGACGAGGCTACCGCGATCTTCCGTGACGTGCTGCGCTTCTTCAAGCAGCAGGAGAACTATGTGACTTCGCTTTCGCCAATCGGTGACGGCCTGCTGATTGCTACCAAGTTGGAGATGTAGCACCGAGAGCAAAAAGAAGCCGGGCCCCCCTGGGACCCGGCTTCTTCAATTCTTGGTTTAGCGCTTTACGACGTTCTCCAGAACTTCGTAGAGACGGCTGACTTCCTCGGCGTTCATGCTGAACACCAGACGACCCCCACCGTCCACTGGAACCTTCAGAACAATAAGGCCACGAGGTTCAACCTCAGCCTCGAGTGGTCCATCGGTACCGCGCGGCTTCATTGCTGCCATTTGTATTACTCCTGTAACTGGGCCAAAATCAGCCCGAAGTTCAATTAAAACAGAGCCGGCCAGCGCAGAAAACCGAATATGCCTCTAAAAGCCCAACGTTTGGTAACGGTTCGGTAAAGGTCGAGGGTTAGCCCCTGAATTCAGGCCTAGGGCGGAGTGAAATCCGGGTAGCGATAGATCCAGCAAACCCAGAGCCACAGCAACTGCGACCCGATCATGGCAAGCACCAAGAGCACCTTGGCCCAGCGTGGCCACCGCACCGAGAACACCGCGAACGCAGCCAGCAGCGGGAAGGCCGGCAACAGAATTCGGAAGCTACTGCTCTGCGCATTCAGCACCACCAGCAGGTAGGCAAGATAGGCGCCGGTCCAGAGTCGCAACTCGGTGCCCAGCTTGGCCATGGCTTTGGTCGATACCGCCCAGGGGGCGATTATGACAACCGCAGCTAGCAACAGGGGCGCCCCCAGCGGACCCGCCAGCCGATAACCCAGCGCGAGCCAGCCTTGGAACGGAATCAGGTGCGGATCGGGGTCCACCACTCGCCACGCAAGCTCGGTGACCTCGTAGGCATTCGCCCGCCCGGTCACCAGCCATGCCACCAGCGGCCAGAGCAACCCCAACAGGGCGCTGAGAGCGGTGACCCCGGCCAGTTCAACACGCTCTCCCAGCTCAAATGGCTCGGTGCCGCGGCGATCCCGCAGGTACCTAACCAGCCACAAGCCACCGAGCGCCGCCGCGAACGCAATCATTCCGGGGCGCGTGATGCTGAGTGCTGCCAACCAAGGAACCGACCAGAGGTACTGTCGCCGCAGCACCGACAGCAGCGCCCCAGCTAGGAGCGCCAGAGCAAGGCTTTCGGCATAGCCCGATTGAAGTACGGGACTCGCACACCACAGACCCACCAGCGCCACCGACCAGAGTGCGGTTCGCTGGTCCAGCCGCAGCGCTAAGAGGCGATAGAGCAAAATCGCAAAGACAAAGGAAAGCAGCAGGCTCAGCGTCGGTGCCAAGATGTGCCATTCGAAGCTGCCCCCGGTCAGCCAGGAGACCATCCGCATCAGAATCGGATAGCCGGGCAAGAACGCCCACGCATTTTGCTTTACCGCACCGTCGGGAAACTCGGGAAGCACCAGCGGGTACCCGCCGTCCCCTCCGATGCCACCCTCGAAGATTCGGCGGTACCACTCCGAATCCCAGGTGTCCAAGAATCCGAAATAGTCTGGATTGCCACTGACTGACCAAGGCGAAGGGCCCTGCTGATTCGCAGCCCAGACGAAACCGAGAAAAGCTACCAGGCGAGTTAGGGCCCAGAGCGCTAGGACGCGAAACCACCAGCTGTTGGTGAGTCCCCGCAACCGGGCCGCGACTGCCGAGGTTAGGCGGTCAGCCACTTTCGCAGGGCTTCCTCGCAGGAGTAAATCTGAGCCACCGGTACCGACTCGTCATCGGCGTGGGCCTTGTTCGGGTCGCCAGGGCCAAAGTTGATGGCGGGAATGCCAAGCGCACTGAAACGGGCTACGTCGGTCCAACCGTATTTGGGGAAGGTTGGTAGTCCGGTGGCAGCAATGAATGCCTGGGCTGCCGGCTGGTCCAGACCTGGGCGCGCACCGGCAGAGGCATCGGTGACTGTGACGTTGTGGCCG
>JBEGRP010000169.1:0-3090 GCA_041180345.1 Actinomycetota bacterium
GAGTTTCCGCGCGCATCCTTTAACGATACTTAGGATTGAAGGTATGAAAAACCCAGTTGTGATGTACTTCCTGATTCGCCTCGGCTTGTTTGCAGTTGTTCTGGCGATTCTGTTGGCACTGATCCCCGACTGGATGTTGGCTGCGGTTTTCGCGGCAGTTATTTCCTTCGCGCTTTCCATCATCTTCCTGCGCAAGCAGCGAGACGCAATGTCGACTCACCTGTATGAGCGCAGCCAACAGCGCCGCGACGGCATGACCAAGCCGGGCACAAAAGACGTGGAAAACGATCTACTGGACGGAAAAGGCCAGTAGCACCAAAACCGCAAAACTGAGACTCCTTTGGCGTCTTGGCCATGAGGAAAATCAGGGTCGCCGGACCGGCCAGCAGCACCGAGAACCAAGCCAGAGCCGCCGATGGGAATACCCACGATATCAGACTGATGATGGCATACGGCAGCCAAAGGTCCAGCAAGAACAGCACCTTGCTCCAGTTCGCACCCACGCGCACCGAGAGTGTCTTCTTGCCCACGTGCTGATCGAGCACGCGGTCCCGGATGTTGTTGACCATCAGCACGGCGCAGGCGAAGAAACCCGCAGCAGCACCCAGCAGCACTGCGGTCTGATCCAGGAATCGCACCTGAATGTAGGAGGTTCCAACGGTTGCCACCAATCCGAAGAAAATGAAAACCATCAGGTCGCCTAAGCCGGCATAACCGTATGGCTTCTTACCACCGGTGTAGAACCAGGCGGCAGCGATTGCGGCGATACCAACGGCGATGAACCACCAGAATCCCGTGAAGATCACAATCAACAGACCGACAACGGCCGCTAAACCAAAGCAGACAAAAGCGGCACGCTTGACCTCCGCTGGCTTGATCGCACCGGAACCAGTCAGTCGCATCGGGCCGACGCGATTGGCGTCGGTTCCGCGGATGCCGTCGGAGTAGTCATTGGCGTAGTTCACGCCGATTTGAAGCAGCACCGAGACCGCGAGCGCCATCAGGGTCAAACGCGGAGAAAAGCGTTGCAGAGCCAATGCCGAGCTTGCCCCCAAAAGCACCGGGGCCACGGCGAGTGGAAGGGTGCGCAGACGAGCACCGGCCAACCAGAGTTTGGCTCGCTTCTTGCCGCGGTTTTGCTTGCTCTTCTTTGACATGGTTTAAGGCTAACTGCCGAACTGATTGCTCAGGGCCAGATAGTCGGGTTTACCAGCGGCAAGGCGGGGAATCGAATCCACCCGAATGACTCGGACGGGTTTTGCGGCCGGCCCGAGTTGACTCAATGCGTCGGCAGCGATGTAGTCCGCTATCTCCGGCGAACCCACATAAACTACGGCGGCTCGCTCGCCCCACTCGTCGTCACTTACTGCAATAGCAGCGACATCGACTACGCCACCGATGTCGCGGACCGCGGCCTCAATGGCGTCGAGCGAAACCTTCAGTCCACCGCTGTTTAGGACGCGGTTGGCTCGACCCGTGATTCTCAGACGACCTTCGGCATCCAGCTCGCCAAGATCATTAGTGCTGTACCAGCCATCCTCGGCGGCAACACCTTCGGCCATAGTCGGGCCTGCAATCTGAACTACCCCGGAATCTGAAATGCGAACTGCAACCCCGGGAAGCGGCACACCGTCGTAGACGCAACCACCAGAGGTCTCTGCCGATCCATAGGAACGAACCACCTTCAAACCGAGTTCCCTAGCTTTGGCTAAAACCTTTGCGTCGATGGCTTGGCCACCCACCAAAATCGCATCGAAGCGACGCAGTTTGGCTAGCAGGAAGTCATCCAACCCAGCGGCGTTCACCAGCCGCTGCAACTGCACCGGTACCAGCGAGACATAGCGGCGTTCGGCTGACATGAAGTCGGCCGCACTGGCAAAGGCCTCGGGCGTAAATGGCAGCTGGGTGTTCATCAAAACCGGCTGCTGCTCGGCAACCAGCGAGCGCACCAGGACGTTGCTTCCAGCCACATAGTTGATTGGCAGCGCCAGCAACCACTGGCCCGGTCCGCCCAATACGGTGTCGGCAGCCTCGGCACTGGCCAGCAGCGCGGCGCGAGAAATTGTGATTCGCTTCGGGGTTCCAGTGGAGCCACTGGATTCAACAATTAGGGCCACATCGTCGCCGACCTCGGTGGGTAAACCGTGGGCTTCCGGCATTTTCCCGTTTACCTCCGGTGCCGTCACGAATACGGCCTGACGGCCCGCCAAGGCATCACCGAGGGCGATTAGCGCGCCCACGGTGTCGTTAGCTGCGACCAGCTTCAGCGGAATCGACATGAAGCCTTAGAAATGCCAGGGGAAAGGCGACCAGTCTGGCTCGCGACGCTGCAGGAATGAATCGCGACCTTCCGCCGCCTCTGCGGTGCCGTAGGCCAGGCGAGTGGCCTCGCCCGCGAACAACTGCTGCCCAACCATGCCATCGTCGGTGGCGTTCATGGCGTACTTCAGCATGCGAATCGCGGTTGGGCTCTTCCCCAGGATGGTGCGACCCCACTCAACTCCGGTTGCCTCCAGCTCGGCGTGCGGAACCACGCGGTTCACCACCCCGAGTTCGTAGGCTCGCTGGGCATCGTAGGTCTCGGCGAGGAAGAAGACTTCGCGGGCAAATTTCTGACCGACCTGCTTGGCAAGGTAGGCGCTGCCGTAGCCGGCGTCGAAGGAACCCACGTCAGCATCGGTCTGCTTGAAGCGAGCGTGCTCCGCCGACGCAATTGAGAGGTCTGCAATCACGTTCAGGGAGTGTCCGCCACCCGCAGCCCAGCCAGGAATCAAGGCGATTACCACCTTGGGCATAAAGCGAATGAGTCGCTGAACTTCGAGAATGTGCAGGCGACCGGAGCGAGCCGGGTCCACCCCGGCTGCGGACTCATCAGTGCTGTACTGGTAACCGTCCTTGCCTCGCACTCGCTGGTCGCCGCCACTGGAAAAGGCCCAGCCGCCATCCTTCACCGATGGGCCGTTTCCGGTCAGTAGAACTACGCCCACCTTGGAATCCTCGGCCGCGTGGGTGAGGGCCTGCATCAACTCGTCCACCGTCTTCGGGCGGAACGCGTTGCGAACCTCGGGGCGGTTAAATGCCACGCGAACA
>JBEGRP010000170.1:0-2856 GCA_041180345.1 Actinomycetota bacterium
GGTCCGCATGGGTGAAGATTTCGAAATTCGCCAAAACGGCGCACCGAGGGTGAACCCCGCGCTGACGGTAAATCTGGACACCTGCTACGGCGTCAAACTGAATGAATCGGCCCTGCTTGCCACCATTCAACCCAAATCCGACCTGGTTCCAATCGCACTGCTCGAGCACGTTTCCAACCTGGTTGGTGCCTCCGGCCGAGTCGAACTGACCAGCATTCTGGCGCTGGGCAACTTCACCACCAATCCGGTTTCGATGCTAGGTGAAATCGCCAGCATCGATGTCCCACTTTTGAATCACATCGCCTCGCACTCGGACGCTGCCGAACTTCAGCCGCTCAGCGCGAACGGCGTGGCTACAGTTGCCGAGGCGGACGAGGTGCAGCGCAGAATTGTCGCTCGCGCGGTCGCGGGACAGTCCTTCACCGTTGAGACCCTTCCCGGTTGTGGCTACACCCAGACCGTTGTCAACGTGCTGGCCGGCCTCACAACTGCGCGCAAGCGCACTTTGATTGTGGCTCCTCGTCGCCAGACCCTCAACGAACTAGCGGACCGCTTCGCCTCAATCGGCCTGAATGGCTTGATTGCGCGCAGCGACTCGGTGTGGATGGATGCGATTGCCGCCATCAGCCGCAATGAAAAGGCCCGCGGTATCACCAGTGGCACTGCTGCAGTTGACCTGCAGGACGTAAGTAACCAGCTTGGTGCCTACTTCGGTGCTCTTCGCGCGGTGAACGCCGAACTGGGAGTCAGCATCCTGGAGGTTCTGGAGAAGCTGGCCGAACTCTCGTTGATGCCGCATGCACCGCAGACAAAGGCTCGCGTCACCCGTGCCAACTTGCTTCAAGAAGCGGACCGCGCCGGCGCACTGGACCTTCTGACCAAGGCGCTGGAGCTGGGTGAGTTCAAGTACGGCCCTCAGGACTCGGCCTGGTTCCAGGCGCGTTTCGATAACCCTGCAGACGTTGACTCGACCCTGGCAGTGGCAAAGCGCCTCCGCGATGACACCTATCCATCGCTGGTTTCCAGGCTCAACGAGTTCATCGCCGCAGTGGAGTTCCGCCCGGCCGGCTCGGTGTCTGAAATTGGCAGTTATCTGCGCCTATTCCAGGGCATCCGCGAAAGCCTGGATCGCTTTGTACCGTCGGTCTTCGACCGCTCGCTCACCGAGGTGATTGCCGCCACCGGAGTGAAGCAAAAGGGCGAGATGAGTGGTGGCACCCGCCGCCGCCTCAAGAAGCTGGCCAAGGAATTCATCCGCCCCGGCATGCACGTAGCGGACCTCAATACCAGCCTGCGCGCCATCGAACAGCAGCGCGAAGCCTGGCTGGCAAACACCACCGGCCTCAAGCCGCCATCGGTGCCAAACGGCATCAACGATGCAATGGTCACCTACCAGGCACTGGTTTCGGACCTTGATTTGATTCAGGGTCACCTCGACCCGAGAAGCACAGAGCCACTGCTCACCGCGCTGCCGTTGGACCAGCTGTCCAAGAAGCTGGATTCGCTTGTTGAGGACATCGGCGCTCTGGACAACCTCGGTGACCGAGCCATGGTGGCAAACGAACTTCGCGCCCGCGGCCTGGAAGAACTTATGCGCGACCTCGCTCGGCTTCACGTAAACCGTGAACATCTGGCAAGCGAGTACGACCTGGCTTGGTGGCAATCGGCACTGGAGTACCTGGCCGAGAAGAACCCGATAGTGCTTGGCAAGTCGGTGGCCGAGATTGAGGCCCTGGAAGTCAAGTACCGCGAGGCAAATGACTCGGTGCTGGCCGAAAACCGCGCGAACCTGGCGTCGCTTTTGGGCGAGGTCTGGCGCAGCGACCTGCTAGGTCACGCGGTCGAGGCAACTGCCCTGAAGACCGTTCTCAAGACCGGCTCGACGACCCTGCCACAGCTGATGAAGGCGGCCCCGCACATCACCGCCAACCTGCTGCCGAACCTGGCCCTAAGCCCCTATGAGGTGGCGGAGCAGTTGAGTCGGGATCAGAAGTTTGACGTCTTGATCATCCTGGACGCGGCTGGCACCAGCATCGCCGAAAACCTGAGTGGATTCATTCGCGCCAACCAGGTGATTGCTTTCGGTGATGACGCCATCGCCATGCCCTCGGGCTTCGAAATCGAAGCACGGCCAGTGCCGATTGGCCGCGAGCTCAAGTCACCAAGTGCCCTCAGTCAAATCGGGGATGCTTTTGGCACCGAGGTGCTGCGCCGCAGTTACCGAACCTACGGCCAGATTCTCGGTGGCTTCATCAACCGCGAGTTCTACCAGAACCGGATTTCGTTCGAGCCAACCGTTGATGACTACTGGGGCAACAGCAAGGTCAATGTGGAGCTGATTCACCACGGCGCCCATGCGGCCAGCAATATCGCCGGCGCCAATCAGAGTCTCGATGCCGAGGTAGAAAAGGCCGTAGAGCTGATTTACAACCACGCGCTTTGGCACCCCGAGGACTCGCTGCTGGTCGCTTCTGCCAGCCCAATGCATGCCGACCGGGTTCGCGCCGCGGTTCACGCCGGGCTGAAGCAGCGCCAGCACCTGGTGGAGTTCTTTGAGGGCCACGGCCGCGAAAAGTTTGAAGTTGCAACCCTGAGCGCACTTGGGCACCGAGTTGCGGATCACGTCATCTTCACAGTCGGCTATGGCAAGACTCCGCGTGGAGCGGCACTGAGCGACATGGGCGACCTAACCGTCGACTCGGGCCGCCGCTACCTGGCCAACCTGCTGGTGAGCGCGCGCAAGCGCATCACAATCGTTTCTTGCTTCGCTGCGAAGGATCTACCGGACGACGCCGGAAACGGAATCGGTCACCTGCGCGACCTGCTCGGTGGGGGAGTTCACGTCGAGCCGGCCAG
>JBEGRP010000171.1:0-2853 GCA_041180345.1 Actinomycetota bacterium
CGCCCGCCGTCGCGGGTGAGCGGCACACAGAGGCGAAGCAACTTAGGTAGCGCAGATACTGCTCTGGCGGTAACCACATCAAAAACGTCGCCGACTTCTTCGGCTCTGGCGCGCTTGATGGAGACATTTGTCAGCCCAAGTGCTTCTACGGTTTCCAGTAGCCAGTCGCTGCGGCGTTCCATCGGCTCAATAAGAGTGAAGTGGGCATGTGGCTGAGCGATTGCCATCGGGATTCCAGGCAATCCGGCGCCAGAGCCAACGTCGGCCACCGTTTCGCCTGGGTTTACCAGTTCGGCAACAACTGCGGAGTTCAAAATGTGTCGTGACCAAAGCTTTGGCATCTCGCGTGGGCCAAGTAGGCCAAGGATGTCTCCGTCGCGAATGAGCAACTGCGCATAGGCGCGAGCCTGGGCAAGCCCATCACCAAACACGGCTGCGGCAATTGCTGGTTCCACCTCTGGGGTGAAATCCTGCTCGTTCAGCTCTGCGTTCATACTTCAATCTTCCAATGTTTCACGTGAAACTCCTAAGCAAAACTAAAGGGCCAGAACCTAGGCTCTGACCCTTTGGCTTTGAATGCTTTAGGCGGTCTTCACCACGATGTGACGGTCTTTGCCTTCACCTTCGGACTCAGATACCAAGCCGGCCTGAGAGACCAGATCGTGCACGATTTTGCGCTCGTATGAAGACATTGGCTTCATGTGAACTGCCTCGTTTTGGTCCTTGACCTTCTCGATGATGCGGTTGACGATGCGAGTGATGTCCTCCACGCGCTTCTGGCGTGAGCCGCCGACATCCAGGATCAAACGTGAGAACGAGTTGGTCTTTACCTGAACGGCCAGGCGGGTTAGCTCCTGAAGAGCCTCAACGGTGTCTGGGTCTGCAATCAGAGATACGTTGCTCTTTGGATCTTCCGAAGAGATGGCCACGTAGGCGCGTCCCTGACGAACATCGA
This sequence comes from Actinomycetota bacterium, assembly GCA_041180345.1. Classification (GTDB taxonomy): domain Bacteria; phylum Actinomycetota; class Actinomycetes; order Actinomycetales; family Microbacteriaceae; genus Rhodoluna. The sequence continues at coordinate 956 of JBEGRP010000171.1, forward strand.
TGTCGATGTCGCCATCTAGGTCGAAGATGTCCAGCAACTCTTCTAGGTAGTCGGCGGCAATGTCGCCTTCTTCTTCTAGGTTCTGAACGGTGTTCTCGCGACGGTCGCCGCGCTTTGACTCCGAAGCGTCCGAGTCCTGCTCGGCGTCATTGTCGTCGTTGCTCTCTACAGCTGCTTCCGCAGCCTCGATCTCAACCTCTTCAATTGGGGTTTCTTTTTCAGTCATTGTTATACCTACTTCTTCTTTGGCTTCTTGCGAGTCGGCTGGTTGCGCTGACCCTTTGGTTCTGGCTTGACTACTTCTTCAGGCGCAACGATAACGGCGCCGTCAGGCAGGATGCCCTTTGCCGCTAGCTTTGCCTGGCGCTGCTCATAAGCAAGCGATCCAGGAACTGGCATGCGCTTGATAACGAAGTACTGCTGGCCCATGGTCCAGAAGTTGGAAACCAACCAGTAGAACATAACGCCGAGAGGGAACGATACACCTGAGATGGCGAACATGATTGGGAAGATCCAGAGCATGATCTTCTGGGTCTGCATGTACTGGCTGTTCTGCAAGTTAGCAGGAGTCTGGTTCTTCGAGATGATCTGCTTCTGGGTGATGAACTGCGATGCGGTCATAAGAACGATCATTACTGCGGCCAAAATCTTAACTTCGATGTTGTCCGATGAGAAGAACGATGCCGATAGCGGTGCACCAAAGAATGACGATGCAGCAAACGAATTGGCCAGGTCTAGGTTCAATAGACCAACGCCGGCCTTGCTGTGCTGGGCCTCGTTGAGGGTAGCGAACAGCGAGAAGAAGATAGGCATCTGTGCAATCAGTGGCAAGCATGACGCCAGCGGGTTAGAGCCGGTGCGCTTGTAAAGTTCCATCTGCTCGCGGCCAAACGCCTCGCGTGAATCGCGGTCGTTCTTGCCCTTGTACTTCTTCTGAAGTTTCTGCAGCTCTGGCTGCAAAAGCACCATTCCGCGCTGGCTCTTGATCTGGCGAACGAACAGCGGAATCAACGCAGCACGCACAACCAAAACCAAACCCACGATGGCAAGCACCCAGGTGAGGCCATCATCCGGGTTCATTCCAAGGAATGAGAACACCGAGTGAAAGGACACTAGGAGAAGTTCGATTACCCACTTGAAGGGGTAAAGGATGGCACTAAAGATATCCATTGCAGTTCCTAACTATCTCTTTGAAGCACTTGGGCGAGGAGCAACGTATCCGCTGTCTCGCACTATAAAGAGGCCCGAACCCGGAGTGACCGGATCTAAACCTCCACGACTTAGTGGGTTGCAACTCAAGATTCTCCAGCCAGTCAAAATGCTGCCCAGCACGAACCCTCGTTGCTGCACCTGCTCTAGCCCGTAGGCAGAACAGGTTGGGTGGTACCTGCACACATCACCGTAGATAGGTGAAATGTATTTGCGCCATCCCTTTATAAAGGCGATGAAAAGATTCCTCGGAATCAACCAGATGGTCTGGATAAACCGAATCACTCTGCATCCTTGCCAAGTGCCGTCGAAACAGCACCTAGAAACTCTTCTCGAAGTCTATTCCAATCAAGCTCAGCCGCCCCGACCTGCGCTCGAACCACCATGTCGAAACCACTGGGATGCTTGGCAGCAACCTCTCGAGCCAACGACCTCAGTCTGCGCTTCACTAGATTTCTGCCCACAGCCCCAGCCACCGGTTTACCCACGATAAAACCAAAGCGGGCATGAGGCTGTGCCCCATCCCGCTTTAGGTGGATGACTAGGTGCTTGGTCCCGAACCTACTGCCACTCTTCATGGCCGAGCGAAACTGCTCAGGTTGGGTTAGCCGGTTCTCGCGAGCGAGCAACTTGGCTGTTTAGGCCGAAAGCTCGACGCGACCCTTGCGACGACGTGCAGCCAGGATGGC
>JBEGRP010000172.1:0-2826 GCA_041180345.1 Actinomycetota bacterium
CTGGCTGTGGGCGAAGCACTCGGTGAAGGTTTCGGGCTGGCTGACGGCTTGGCTACCGGGACTGCCACGGTGAAGTTGATCACCTGAAAGTCGCCGGCGATGCCGTCCGAGGCCACTGGTCTCACCTTGAAGACGTGGCTGCCATTGGCAACCCCGGAGTAGCTGGCTGGGCTGCTGCAGGGGGACACCGCGCCGGAATCCAGTTGGCACTCGAAGGAGGTGCCGGCATCACCGCTGAAGTAGAACTCGACGGTGCTGGTGGTAAAGGTGAGGCCGGCGGCTGCGGCCGAAACGGCGGGCAGAACCGCCGGCCCGATGGCCAGAGCCGTAGCCGCTAGCAGCCGCAGCGCACGCAACATTAGCGCTGCAGCCTGCCAATCACGATCACGCCGTCGCCGGCTGCGGCGGTAAAACTAGCGTCCTTGGCTGGGTTTAGGCAAACCCCGTTGGATGATCCGACGGCGTCATTGGCGCGGATTCGATAACCAATCACCGACTCACCAAACTGACGCGCACTGGCCACCAAATCGGCGTAGCTGAAAGTTGTTCCAAGCTTGTAGTAATCCGAGACCTCGTTCACCAACAGGCTGCTACCCTCTGGGTCGAATAGGTCGTTCAGAACCGGACCCAAAGCTGGGTTTTCGCTGACCTGTGCAATCAGCAGGGCAGCCAGGTTGTCGCTGATGACCAGGTCTCCCTCGGCGGCAACGCGGGCCAACTCTGCACGACGGCTATCCAGGATTTCGGCAACCAGGCGGGTCGGCTCCACGCCGTTGCCGTCCTCGGCAAATAGCTGGTTCAACTGAAGCATCAGCAGCATAGTCTGGGCATCGGCCTCGGTGGCGCTGATCGCGTTGCGGTAGCCCAGCACGATGATCTCGTCGTAGCGCTTGGCGCTGGCGGCGGCGATGAGGTCGTGGATGTCACCGCTGGTGGTGGCCGTGGTCACCTTGATGTCGCCAAACTTTAGGCCCTGAAGTTCACTGGCCGGCACGTACTTACTCTGTGCCACGATGTGCACCGTGGAACCCTTTGGCAGGAAGCCACCGAGTTCGCTCAGCACCGACTGACCCATGCTGCTCCAGCCGATCACCAGCAGGTGTTCCGGCTTAGGGGTTCGAGCGGTCGCAGTGGCCTTCTTCGCTGGCTTGGCAGACTCGACTACTCCGGTGTAAACCACCTTGTCGTCGTCCTCGGCGATGGCAATCAGCTTCTCGCCCTTGGCCAGCTTTCGGTCCACGGAAGGGTTCAGCAGTGGCTTGCCGTCCACTCCCTGGATTCCGATGACGCTGCTGGTGTTGAAACTCAGCAGGGCATCGCCATAGGTCTTGCCCACCAGCGCGGGGACCTCGGTGAAGTAAATCTCGTCACCGGCGAAGTCAAGCAGGTCCAGGGTGACGGCAGCCAGTCCGGGCTGGCGCGATGCTTGCGCGGTAACGCGGGCAATCACCTCGTGACTGCGGATGGAACGCACCTGACCGTTGGTGGCGATGGAAAGCGCCTCTGCGGTGTACGGGTCGTCAACCTCGGCAATAATCACCGAGTTCGGGTTGCCGTTGACCGCCTTGACGGCCAGAACAGTGCTGACCACGGTGGCATCGCCGGAATCGTCGCTGTCCAGAATGATGATGCTCTTGGCACCCGTTACGTTGGCGCGCTTCAGGTCCTCGGGGTTGGTGGCGTCACCGCGGCGGGTAACCACCTTCAGTTTGCCCAAGTGGCCAGCACGAACGCTGAGTTCTTCTTCCATCTCTTCACGGTCTTTGTCCGCGAAGATCACCACCAGTGGCTTACGGGCGTTTTCGTTGGCAACCGCAAGTTCCTTCAGCAGGGCGAAGACTCGGTTGCTCCAGCCAAGCACCAGGACGTGGTTGTTGTCGATGATTGGGCTGCGGCCCTTCTTCAGGTGGGCTACTCCGGCGTTCAGGCGACTGGAGACAAAACCGACAATGGTCGCAGTGAAAGACAGGTTGGTTGCCCAGAAGACCAGAGCGAGGATGCGCTGACCCCAGTTGGCATCCGGCTTTCCGCCACCCAAGAACAGGATGCTCAGGGTGTCCCAGAAGCGATCGAACCAGTTTTGGCCTGGCTCAAGCGGACCCTCGGTGGCAAAACGCACGAAGGAAATCACGATCGCAAAAAGGAGCGTGCCCAACGCCAAGAATCCGATGAAGGTGGCGGTCTTGGCTACTGCGTTGTCGAAGTTGTAGCGCAGTCGCCCAAAGCCACTGGCACGCTTCGTGCTCGGTGCGGCTGGCTCGCCCTTGGCGCCCTGTCCGTAGTTTCTTTCGGCTGAATTCTGGGCGCGGTTTCCCTGATTTTCTGGCATAGAGACAGGCTAATCCAGCCGTCAGCAGCAGGGAAGAACCGCTGGTTTTTTATACGCTAAAGCGAACTTTTGGTGCGCGGTTACGAACTCTGACCTACCGGCCTGTGCCTTAAACCAGCCGCAACCTAGAATTAGCCAATGGTGTTGGTTCTGATTGGTGCAAGCTACAGCGAAATGCCGCTGCACCAGTTGGAAATTCTGGAGCGCGAGGCCTCGACCATTCGCCAGCAGTTCGATTCGGGAGTCCTAGTTTCAACCTGTAATCGGTTCGAGGTCTACCTGGAATGCCAAGACCAAGAGATCTCTGCCCTCACCGACCGCACCCTAAGCCTGGTCGACAAGGCCACGGGTCTTGGGTTGGCTTTCCTATCCAGCGTCCTGAAAGTCAGCTACGGTTCCGCGGTGGTTCAGCACCTCTACTCGGTGGCGTCCGGCTTAGATTCGATGGTCATCGGCGAGGCCGAGATTGCCGGCCAGGTTAGGCGATCACTGCAGCT
>JBEGRP010000173.1:0-2820 GCA_041180345.1 Actinomycetota bacterium
GAGGCTGCCCATCTCGGTGTCGTAACTGCTGGTGCGCCCGTATTTGAGGGCATCCAGCTGTTGGCTTACCAAATCGATGAACTGGTCGCGGACCTGGTTAGGGACATAACAGCGCTCTATTGAGACGCATATTTGCCCGGCATTTCCGATGGCACCGGTAACCAGGATCTTGGCGGAGCGCTTCAGATTTGCATTTGGCAGGACGATAGCCGCGTTCTTGCCACCGAGTTCTAGCGAAAAACCAATCAGGCGCTTGGCGGCTCTTTCCGCAACCAGATGACCGGTTGCAGTGGAACCGGTGAAGGCAACGTAGTCGACGCTGTCGGTGACGCCATTACCGGCATCCGGTCCCGAGCCCACCACGATGTTCCACACGTTTTCTGGCAGACCCGCGTCGAGTGCCAACTGGCGGAAGTAGAGGCCAGTAAGTGCCGTCTGATTGTCCACCTTGTGGACCACGGTGTTGCCAGCCAAGAGCGCTGGAATGACGTCGAACCCCGGAAGTGCCATCGGGAAGTTCCACGGGGTGATGATCCCAACCACTCCCACTGGGTCGTAGTCGATGTAGTTGCGTACGAAGAAAGGTGCGTCAGTTTTAGTGCGGGTAAGGTGCAGCAGTTTCGGCGCACGCTTGCCGTAGTGGCGGGCAGCGAACAATGCTCCCGCGAAGTCCTCGAAGGCTCCGGCCTTGGTCTTGCCGGTTTCGAACTGGATCAGCTCCAGGATACGCTCCTGGTGCTTCAGCATCAGGTCATGCAGACGGAGCATGATGGCCGCGCGTTCACGCACCGGAGTATCGGCCCACTCGGCGCTCGCGCTTCGGGCAATCTCGGTGACCGCCTGAACTTCTTCGTAGCTGAACTGGGGTAGGTGGTAAGACACCTTGCCGGTTCCTGGATTTATTACTTCAACGGTGGTCGCATGCTGACCGAGGCTGCCTAGCAGCTGGCCGATTCCGGAGTCACTCACAGGTTTAGTTTAAGTCGCTTACCGACTAGCCCCATTGGCGCGCTGGCAAGTTTCTCGGCAACCTCACAGATTGCCTTGGCGGCTGGGTCTTCCGGCGAAGACGCAACTACCGGCTGGCCCTGGTCGCTACCTTCGCGAAGGGGAATGCTAATGGGAATCTGACCCAGAACTGCCACCGGTGAACCCTGGAGTTCGGCCAAACGATTGGCCACTGCGAGGCCGCCCCCGCTACCAAAAAGTTCTAGTTTGCTGCCGTCCGGCTGTTCCAGCCAAGCCATATTCTCGATCACGCCGGCCACGCTCTGGCCGGTCTGTAAGCCCACCGAGCCGCTGCGCTCGGCCACCTCGGCGGCTGCAATCTGCGGTGTCGTGACGACCACGGTCTTGGCGGTCGGCAGCAGCTGACCCAGACTGATCGCGATGTCGCCGGTACCGGGCGGGAGGTCCACCAACAGAAAGTCCAGGTCTCCCCAGAAAACATCGGTCAGGAACTGCTCCACGGCTCGGTGCAGCATCGGTCCGCGCCAGGCCACCGGCTTGTTGCCATCCAGAAACATGCCGATGCTAATCACCTTCACGCCAAAGGCGACCGGAGGAAGGATCATCTCGTCGATGCGGGTTGGCTTGACGGTGTCACCGGCATTGCCCAGGCCAAGCTGGCCCGGAATGCTGAATCCAAAAATGTCGGCGTCAATCAGGCCGACTCGGTGACCGGCTTCTGCCAGGGCAACCGCCAAGTTTGCTGTCACCGATGACTTACCAACGCCACCCTTTCCGCTGCCCACGAGCAAAACCCGGGTCAGCGTGGTCGCGTCGAATGGATTCACTCGGGCCGGCTTGCCGGCGCGAAGCTTCTCCTTCAGCGCGGCGCGCTCCTCGGTGTTCATGACGGTCATCTGGACTCGCGCTTGCGATGCGCCCACAACAGACTCCAGGGCCGCCAGGGCGTCGGCCTCAATGCGCTGTGCCGCTGGGCAGCCAACCACTGTCAGTTTGATGGTCGCCTCGGCAGTTCGGTGACCGCGGGCGTCGGTCAGCAGCTGTGCATCGCCAACCATTCCCAGCTCGGTGATGGGCAGGCGCAGCTCTGGGTCAATCACCCGGCTGAGTGCCGCGATCAGTTCTGGATGTTGGTTGGAGGTCACCAGTCAATTGTGTCGCAGGTTTTGCCCACCGAGCGACTCCCGCGGAATCGTGGGAGAATTGGCCCGTGAGCAATCTTCCAAGTCGTAACCGCAACAATCGAATCCAGCAGTTCAGCGTTCCTGATGGCGAGGCTGTTGCCAGCTTCAACAACTACGCCGCTGCAGTCGACTGCGTCGACCAGCTGATTCGCCACGATTTCCCGGCACCGATGGTTGCAATCGTCGGTTCCGACCTGAAATCGGTCGAGCGGGTTCGGGGCAAGCTCTCTTACGGCACTCTGGCGTTCCGAGGCCTAATCACCGGTTCCTGGTTGGGTCTGCTGTTCTCGCTGTTTATTCCGGTTTCCGCCAGCGGAAGCTCGGTGGGTGTGACGACCGGTGCGGCCATCGTCATCGGCGCCGGTGTGGGAATGCTCTTGAACATTCTGCGTTTTAGCCTCAGCCGAAACCGCCACGAGTTCTCCAGCACCAGCGCGGTAATCGCGGCGACCTACGATGTGGTGGTGCCACACCCAATGTCGCAGCAGGCAAAGGATGCCATCGCCGAGCACCTAGAGCAGTGCATCAACGGACAGAAGTAGCTAGCCGAAACTAATTGCGGTAGCGGGCCATCCAGGCCTCGACCTCGTCGGCGGTCCGTGGCAGTTGGGCACTCAGGTTCACCGGACCACTCTCGGTCATCAGCACGTCATCCTCGATGCGCACA
>JBEGRP010000174.1:0-2810 GCA_041180345.1 Actinomycetota bacterium
GGTGGAACTGGTTCTGGCCACCCACAACGCGCACAAGGTGCAAGAGGTTCAGGCCATCCTTGCCCACTCAGTGCCCGGTTTAACCGTGCTTGGCTACGACGGCCCAGAGCCAGTTGAAGACGGGGAAACGTTTTTAGAGAACGCGCTTATCAAGGCGCGCGCAGCATTTGCACACACCGGCAAGCCCGCCATCGCCGACGACTCCGGCATTGCCGTCGAGATTCTCGGCGGCGCTCCGGGCATATTTAGTGCTCGTTGGGCCGGTGGGCGTGACTCGGTTCAAAACCGGCAACTTCTGCTGGCGCAGCTGGCAGACGTGCCACAGCGCAACCGCGCGGCTAGTTTCGTCTGCACCATTGCTATGGTCACCGAGGACACCGAGTTGTCATTCACAGGCATCTGGCCGGGAGCGGTCGCTTTTGAAGAGCAGGGTGAACACGGCTTCGGTTACGACCCGATTTTCATTCCAGAGGGTTTCGAAGTGACCGCAGCTCAATTGCCACCAGAGGTAAAGAACTCGGTGAGCCACCGTTCGCTTGCCCTAGAGCAGCTTGCCGGCTACCTTCAGTCGTTGGTTTAGGACGCCGACAAAGGCTAGTCGTTGGCGCGACGCTCGTCCGCTTCGGCCTTGGCCTCGCGGCGGGCGCGCATTCCTTCAATCCAAATCGGAATCGTGCTCAGCACAACAAAGCCGATCGTGAAAAGCTCGATGTTTTTCGCCACTACCTCGAAGCGGCCCAGGAACACACCCAGCAAAGTGATGCCGGTGCCCCAGGCGATGACACCGATCACGTTGTAGCGAATGAACTTCGAGTAGTTCATCTCGCCGATTCCAGCCGCGACAGGTACGAAAGTACGCATCACTGGAACGAAGTGGGCGAGGATTACTGCACGCGAACCGTAGCGTTCAAAGAAGGCGTGGGTTTTCTCAACATTCTTGTGGCTGAAGAAGCGCGAGTTGGGGCGATTGAATAGAGCGTGCCCTGACTTGCGGCCGATCCAGTATCCGGTTTGATCTCCAGCAAACGCGACCAGCGAAATAAGTGCGCACATCAGCCAGACCGGTACCGATGACCCGCCAACCTTGATGTCGCCGTTGGCAACGGCAAGGCCGGTTACGAACAAGAGCGAGTCGCCAGGCAGGAAGAATCCAACTAGAAGCCCAGTTTCAATGAACACCATCGCCAGTATGACGAAAAGCGCAAAGCCGTTTAACTCGGCGATAATCGCGTGTGGATCTAACCAGTGAATTCCAAACATGCGCCCCCAGCAGGAATCGAACCTGCGCACCCGCCTCCGGAGAGCGGCGCTCTATCCCCTGAGCTATGGGGGCTAAAGGGCTACTAAAGTCTAACCTTTGGCCACCCACCCTCGCACCTGAAGTAGCATTGCCGTGATTCGGTAGCGGCCAGCACCGGAGGATTTCTAGCGCAGAGGTTGAATATGGCTCTTGAGCTTGCCGATAAGTGGATCTGGGATTCCTGGTTTGTCTTCGACGGTGATAAGCATCACGTCTTCTATCTGCACGCCAGCCGCGCCCTCGGTGACCCCAACCGTCGCCACCGCCATCCGATAATCGGTCACGCCATCAGCGATGACCTAACCAATTGGACTGTGGTTCGTGACGCCGTGATCGTCTCCGAGGAGCCAGAGGCCTTCGACTCTTGGACCACCTGGACTGGTTCGGTGGTGCGCGCCGACGACGGCACCTGGTGGATGTACTACACCGGCACCTCGCGCTCCGATGGCGGGGATGTGCAGACGGTTGGTGCCGCAACTTCCAAGGACCTGATGGTTTGGGAGAAGGTCCCTTCGCAACCTTTGGTGAAGGCCGACTATCGCTGGTACGAGAAGCTCAATCAGCCTGAGTGGCATGACGAAGCCTGGCGCGACCCCTGGGTGTTCCGATTCTCCGAGGGGGTGACCACCGGTGCCGCTGCGGTCGGTGTTCCGGCTGGCGGGAATGCGGCGGATGTCTGGCACATGCTGGTGACCGCGCGCGCCAAGGAGGGCGGTGACGTTCGCACCAGGGGAGTGTTGGGTCACGCTACGTCGTTGGACATGAAGAACTGGACTGTGCAACCGCCGCTCTCATCGCCCAATCAGGGGTTCGGGCAGCTGGAGGTCTACCAGTTTGAGGTAGTTGATGGTGTGCCGGTTTTGTTCTTCTGCTGCGGCTGGCGAGAGCTCAGCACTGAGCGGCTGGCTCAATTCGGTCACCGAGACGCCACCTACAGTGTCGCCGTGAACGCCGACCTAACCGGTATCGACTTCAATCGCGCCAAGGCTTTCGAGCATCGGCTGGTCTACGCCGCCAGGTTGGTGCAGGATCGATTTGGTGGCTGGAACGTCATCGGCTTCGATAATTTCGATGAACAGGGTGAGTTCATTGGGCGTCTCTGCGACCCGATTCCTGTTACCGCTAACACCGAGCTTGGTGTGGTCGCGAAGGCTGATCTGTAATCCAACTTTTGTTACAGCCGACGGCAAATGTAACCAAAAGATAACGAAAACTGGAAACGCTTGCGGAGTGTTTTTGTTGTGATACCTAACAAAAACACCCAAAAAATGGGGTTTTCACGGGTTTTTCACGAATTCGACTGTAAAAACTGCAAGCGTTTACAAAGATTTGATAACGGCTCGGGAAATTGCCTATTTTTCCCAAATCTGCGGATTTAGTCTTTTCTGCGTACACCAATCGGGTTTGGTTTGGTGTTCTTAGGAAAGGAAAAGACATATGAAGAAGGGCATCCGCATTGGTGCTGCTGTAGCAATCGCTGCAATGGCATCGGCAACCCTCGGAATGGGTG
>JBEGRP010000175.1:0-2732 GCA_041180345.1 Actinomycetota bacterium
GCGGTAGCGCCGCTGATTCCAGTGTTTATAGCTGGAAGCTCATCCTCTTCCTTGTTAGAGATGACCAGAGCTTGCAGCTCCTCGAGGTGCTTGTCTGCTTCAGACTTCTCCTCGACGTGCTCTTCTGTGGTCTCGGCCTGCACCACACCAGGGGTCTCGTTAGCCTCAACAATGATTTCGTCTACAGCAGGGAGCTCAACCTCGACGTCGTCGAGCTCTTCCTCGTCAATCAAATCCTCATCGTCGGCCTTGGCCTTGCTCTTGGTGGCCTTTGCCTTTGCAGGCTTCTCGACCTTCGGAGCCTTCTCAGTTTTAGCTGCGGCAGCCTTTGCGTCAGCAGCCTTGGCCGGCTTGGCCTCCTTTGCAGCGGGCTCGGTTTTTGCCGGAGCCGGTGCCTTGGCTACCTTTTTCGCTGGAGCAGCGGATTCCTCCGCCTTCACCGCGATCTTTTTAGTAGCAGCTTTAGCAGGAGCCTTTTCCGCCTTCGCGGTCTCGGCTTTGGCTGCGGGTGCCTTGACCGCTGGTGACTTGGCGGTCTTGGCTGCGGCTTTAGCTGGCTTCTCTGCTTCGATCGGAGCTACCTGCTCAACGACCTCTTGCTTAGCCTTTGCCTTGCCTTTGAGTTTCTCGAAAATAACCGTTTCCTTTGCTCGATAGGTTTGTCCTATTTCGGGCATAACTTAGACCCATGTCAAATTCGGGGGAATCTGAATGGGTCTGTGCCTAAATTCTACACGAGGCCAGGTGATTAAATCGCCTGTCTTCATGTATGTCAACGTTGGAAAACCGGATTTGTTACGGTTTCAATCCCAGTTGGTGCAAGTTTCTGGTGATTTTTTCGTTTTTGAGATACATCAGGAAGCCTGATCCGATGATGAGCGGCACTGAGATAAACGCCAGTCGGAATCCCTCTAGCGAGTACAGCGGCAATCCACGCGATTCGCCATAGGCAACATAGAAGACGTCAAGGACGACTCCGATGAGGAACATCATGGTGAACGTAGCCAGGAACCCACCAATGTTTACAAAGCCATTCGCAGCCCCTAGCTCTCGCTTGGGAACGAATTCACGGGTGTAATCGAAAGCCACCATGGAGGCGGGTGCGTTCGTCGACACAAAGAACACCCAGGCGCAAATCAGCCATGCCGGCGCTGGCCCTGGATAAGCGAGTAGGGCAACCCAACTGGTGAGCATGGCACCAGCCGTGACCGAAAGAACTGGTCTCCGAAGGTCTGGTCGGTGGGCACAAAGTTGACCGAATGCCAGTCCTCCGAGGAACCCGAGCGCGACAAATGAGGTAAGCACCCAAGTGACCGCTGTTTTGCTTAGGCCCTCTCCTTGTTCCAGAAAGGGCACTCCCCAGAGCAGAACTATCACAGTCGTGGACGACTGCGTGCTGAAGTGAACCCAAAACGCCAGTCTCGTGCTACTGCTCCTAACCGACTTGCGGAGTAAGCCCAGCTGCTCACGAAGGGTTCCCACGTCGTGTGCGTGCTTTATCGGTTCGTCAACGATAAGAATGAGTCCAAGGGTTCCGATGATCAGGGCAATAGTCGCCCAAACGGTGAAACTCACCTGCCAGCCGGCAGCGTGTAGCAGGATCGAAAACGGGATAGCGGAGACAATCTGCCCCACCTGTCCGCCATTTCCCAACCACTGTTGCAACTGTGAGGCTCGTTTCCCCGAGTACCATCCGTTGATTAGCCGGATCATCGAAATAAACGTAAAGGCGTCTCCAAAGCCCACGAGCATGCGGCCAGTGACCGCCAGGCCAAGGCTGGGAGCAAAGGCCACAACATACTGTCCTAGTGCCATGCTAAGAGCACCGATGCTCAGGAGACGGCGCGGACCCCATCGGTCAAGCAATAGTCCGACGGGTATCTGCATGGCTGCATAAACGATCAGCTGTGCAACGGCAAGCATGGACAGTTGCTCGGCCGTGGTCTGGAACCGATCGGTTGCAACTAGTGAAGCAATGCCCATGGTGCTTCGCTGAGTTACCGCTGAAATGTATGCGATTGCGCCAATGGCAATAATCAGTGCGCCTGAACGGCTGGATTTCTGAGACAAGGGCCGGACTTTAGTCCTCGCCTGCGCCGGCGTCGGTGTCTGAGTCAATGTCGTTTCGAGTCTTCGACGCCAGATAATCCTCTAGTTCGGCCGCTATTTCGTCGGCAGAAGGAACTCTGGGTGCAGGCTTCGAGATCTGCGGGCGGTTTGGGCTACCTTCCGGTGCGTGGTAGCCCTGCTCCAACTGCTCGACCATGCGTTGCAGATCCTGGTTCTCCTGCATTTGCTGATTAATCTTGCGCAGAAAGCGACTGTTTTCTTCACGAAGCGGGTCAGTCTTGAAAACCAGGCCCGTGGCCGCCGAGATTTGCTGGAATGCGGAAATGGCAACCTCGGGATAATCGCTGTCGCTTAGATAGTGAGGAACCAGGAAAACGAACCCTGCCATCGGAATGCCCGTCTCGGTGAGCTTGTACTCCAAAACATGCAGGACATTTCCGGGAACGGAAGTGGATGGTTTCCACTCGCTAACTGCGTCGATGAGGTCACGACGGTTGCCACTTACGGTGATGCCTACCGGTCGGGTGTGCGGCACTGGGAATGGAATGCTGTGGACCCAGGTAACCGAGGAGATGGCGAAGAGCTCGAATAAGTCTTCTAAGGCCTCCACAAAGGCTTCCCACTTAAAGTCGGGCTCATAACCGTGCAGGAAAAGAAAGGGA
>JBEGRP010000176.1:0-2723 GCA_041180345.1 Actinomycetota bacterium
GCGGCTACGGCTCGAGTGGAATTGCGAGGAAGGTTTGGTAGTTCGCGCGCCGCTGTCGCCAACTCGCTGTCGATGTCTGCCACTAGGTAATCGCGCTGGGCATCGGTGAACTTCCCCACAACAATTCCCGGAAAGTAGCTGCGTCCAAGCGAGTTGAAGTCGGCTGCAAGATCGCGCAAGAAGTTGACCTTCTGGAACGCCGAACCCAAGGCCCTGGCACCAGCGGCCAGCGCCAGCTTTTCATCGCGGCTGTAAGTCTGATTGCTGGTTTTCAAGAAAGCGGCGAGGCACATCAGGCCCACCACCTCGGCGCTGCCGTAGACGTAGCGCTCGAAGGATTCCTGGTCGTGAACCTGCTTGGTGAGGTCTGCCCGCATGGAGGCGAAGAAGGGCTCGATCAACTCTTTGCCGAAGCCGCAGTGATTGGCTGTGAGGGCAAAGGCGTGAATCACCAAGTCGGTAGAAAAGCCATCCGAGAGAGCTTGGTAAACGGCGCCTTCGTAACTGTCCAAGGCGCTCGCCGGATTGATTCCACCACCGAGTGCAGCAGCCTCGGCGGCCGAACCATCGACGATTTCATCGGCGACGCGCACCAGAGCGTAGATGTTTTTGACGTGCTGGCGAACACTGGCACCGAGCAGTTTTGTTGCCCAGCCAAAGCTGGTCGAGTAGGCAGCAATCACCTGGTTGCAGGCAGCCTCGGCCGCGCGCGTGTACTGGCTTAGACCAGTGGGGGCAACCGTTGCATTCACGCTCTTAGGTTACGCCAGAACTAGAGCCAGTCGTTGCGCATGAATCCCCAAGAAACCGCGTCAGAATCGGTGGTCCAAAGGTTTAGACTTAAAGAATGCCTAGCAATATGAAGCCTCGTAGTCACGTTGTCACCGATGGTATTGAGCGCGCCGCCGCTCGCGGAATGCTCCGCGCAGTTGGTATGGGCGATGAAGACTGGGAGAAACCACAGATTGGTGTGGCTAGTTCCTGGAACGAGGTAACCCCTTGTAACCTCTCGCTGGACCGCCTGGCTGATGCAGCCAAGCAGGGTGTCCACGCCGCTCACGGCTACCCACTCGAGTTCGGAACCATCTCTGTTTCGGACGGCATTTCGATGGGTCACGAGGGTATGCACTTCTCGCTGGTTTCCCGTGAGGTTATCGCCGACTCGGTCGAGACCGTGATGCAGGCCGAGCGCCTGGACGGCTCGGTGCTTCTGGCCGGTTGCGACAAGTCGCTGCCTGGCATGCTGATGGCTGCTGCCCGCCTCGATCTGGCATCGGTGTTCCTATACGCCGGTTCGATTGCTCCTGGTTGGGTCAAGCTGACTGACGGCACCGAGAAGCAGGTCACCATCATCGACGCCTTCGAGGCCGTGGGTGCCTGCAAGGCCGGCAAGATGAGCATGGAAGACCTGGACCGCATTGAGCGCGCCATCTGCCCGGGCGAGGGCGCCTGTGGCGGTATGTACACCGCAAACACCATGGCCGCCGCCGCCGAGGCTCTGGGTATGAGCCTGCCTGGTTCGGCATCGCCTGGTTCGGCAGATCGCCGCCGCGACGTCTGGGCACACCGTTCGGGCGAGGCCGTCGTGAACCTGATTGCGAAGGGCATCACCGCGCGTCAGATCCTGACCAAGAAGGCTTTCGAGAACGCCATCGCCGTGACCATGGCATTTGGTGGTTCGACCAACGCAGTTCTCCACCTGCTGGCGATTGCTCGCGAGGCTGAGGTCGACCTTCAGCTGGATGACTTCAACCGCGTAGCCGACAAGGTTCCTCACCTGGGAGACCTGAAGCCATTCGGCCAGTTCGTGATGGCAGACGTCGACCGCATCGGTGGTGTGCCGGTTCTGATGAAGGCTCTGCTGGACGCAGGCGTGCTGCACGGTGACGCACTCACCGTTACCGGCAAGACCCTGGCCGAGAACCTGGAAGGCATCAACCCACCAGACCCAGACGGCAAGATCATTCGTGCCATCAACGACCCAATCCACAAGACCGGTGGAATTGCCGTGCTTCGCGGAACCATGGCCCCCGAGGGTGCAGTTGTGAAGACCGCAGGTTTCGACCTGGAGACCTTCACCGGCCCAGCGCGCGTATTCGAGCGCGAGGCAGCAGCGATGCAGGCACTCACCGATGGCAAGATCAGCGCCGGCGACGTCGTGGTAATCCGCTACGAGGGCCCCAAGGGTGGTCCTGGTATGCGCGAGATGCTAGCCATCACCGGCGCAATTAAGGGTGCCGGTTTGGGCAAGGATGTTCTACTATTGACTGACGGACGATTCTCAGGCGGCACAACCGGCCTGTGCATCGGCCACATTGCGCCAGAAGCCACCGAAGGTGGCCCAATCGCGCTAGTCCGCGATGGAGACTTGATTCGAGTCGACATCGCAGCTCGTTCGCTCGAACTACTCGTTGAGCCAGAAGAGCTGGAAGCCCGAAAAGCAGACTGGGCACCTCTTCCACCGCGCTATACCCGTGGCGTGCTCGCGAAGTACTCGCGTCTCGTATCCTCCGCTTCCGAAGGTGCGTACTGCGGCTAGTTCGTTTCACTAATCGTTATTCACGTTTTAGCTAACGAGGTTTACTAATGTCCAATGAGATTCTCACCGGTGCTCAGGCGATCGTTCGATCGCTAGAGCTGCTGGGAATCGAGCACGTCTTTGGTCTGCCGGGTGGCGCAATTCTGCCAACCTACGACCCACTGATGGACTCGAAGAAAATTCG
>JBEGRP010000177.1:0-2721 GCA_041180345.1 Actinomycetota bacterium
TTTGTGGAGACTAGGGGGGTCGAACCCCTGACCCCCTGCTTGCAAAGCAGGTGCTCTACCAACTGAGCTAAGTCCCCGACGCTTCTAAGTTTACACCTAGAAACAGTGGGCCTAGGAGGACTTGAACCTCCGACCTCTTCATTATCAGTGAAGCGCTCTAACCACCTGAGCTATAGGCCCGTTAGAGCCTTTACGACTTTACAGGAAATTCCTGCGCCACACAAACCCGCGTCATTAAAGGCGACGGCCCCTCGGTTAGGAGGGGCCGTCTGAAACTTGTAGTTTCTATTACTGGTTGTTGGTGAAACCAACGCCCACGCCGCCGACGATCTTTGCAATCAAGTTGAAGATCAAGGCGATAACGCCAGCAAGCAATGTGCCGGTGACGATGTTGAATGCGCTCAGCGCCACCGAGAACGACATCACGCGTGGCAGGCTGAGCTGCGAAGCCACATCCGAGCCAGTTCCCCCCGAGCCGCCGACAACCGCATTCAAAACACCGTTGAGGTTTCCGAATAGACCGGTCTTGCTGAGAACCAGCCAGAGCACGAAGAAGCCTACGATGTTTGCCACGGCCAGGGCCAGCTGAATGGTGAAGCCAACCTTGATGGCGCTCCAGAACTCGATGTGCACCAGGTTTAGCTTGACCTGCTTACCGCTGGATGGACGGCTCTTCTTCACCTTGTCGATGATGTTGCTCACTCTGCGGCCTCCTCAGCTGCTTCGCTACCCTCTTCACCCTCGGCTTCGCCGTCGATGACTGTGGTTTCCAAATTACGCTCGGTGTTGCGTGCAAGTCCAATGATTCGGTCGTCATCCGCGAACTTCGCAAAGACCACACCCATTGTGTCGCGACCCTTGGCCGGAACTTCGCTGACCGCGCTTCTAACGACCTTGCCGCTCTCCAGAACTACAAGAACTTCGTCATCTTCGGCAACGATGATTGCCCCGACGAGGTCTCCGCGCTTTTCTTCCAGCTTGGCTACCTTGATGCCCAAACCGCCGCGGTTCTGGATTCGGTACTGATCCACGCTGGTGCGCTTCGCGTAACCACCCTCGGTGACTACGAAGACATAGCCTTCGTCCTTGATGACGGTTGCGCTGATCAGGTAGTCGTCGCCGCGGAAGTGCATACCGATGTTTCCGCTGGTGTCGCGGCCCATTGGACGCAGGCTCTCGTCGCTTCCGCTGAAGCGGATGCTCATGCCCTTGGCGCTAACCAACAGCAGGTCGTCATCCTCGGAAACCAGCAGTGCGCTCACCAGTTCGTCCTCTTCGCGAAGCTTGATGGCGATGATTCCGCCGCTTCGAGGAGTGTCGTAGGCCTCCAGAGCGGTCTTCTTGACCAGACCGTTCTTAGTGGCCAACACCAGGTACGGTGCCTGCGCGTAATCCTTGATGTCCAGGATTTGGGCGATTTGCTCGTCTGGCTGCATCGCCAGGAGGTTGGCTACGTGTTGACCCTTACTGTCGCGGCCGGCCTCCGAAACTTCGTAGGCCTTGGCCCGGTAAACCCGACCCTTGTTGGTGAAGAACAGCAACCAGTGGTGGGTTGTAGTGACGAAGAAGTGGTCGACGATGTCGTCCGCTCGCAGGTTTGCGCCTTTCACGCCCTTGCCGCCGCGGTGCTGCTGGCGGTAGTTGTCGCTCTTGGTGCGCTTGATGTAACCACCACGGGTGACGGTAACAACCATTTCCTCTTCAGGAATCAGGTCTTCTTCGCTGACGTCGCCGTCGAAGCCGGCAACGATCTGGGTGCGGCGGTCATCGCCGTACTTGTTGACGACGTCGGTCAGCTCGTCGCTGATGATGGTGCGCTGACGAACCGGGTCGGCGATGATCGCCTTGTAGTCCAGGATTTGTGATTCGAGTTCAGCCGCTTCGTCGATGATCTTCTGGCGCTCTAGGGCGGCCAGCTGACGCAACTGCATGTTGAGAATCGCGCGGGCCTGAAGTTCATCGATCTTAAGCAGATCCATCAGTCCATCGCGAGCCTCATCGACGTTAGCGCTCTTGCGGATCAGCGCAATAACGGCGTCGAGGGCATCCAGAGCCTTGAGGTAACCGCGCAGAATGTGAGCACGTTCCTCTGCCTTGCGCAGGCGGAACTGGGTGCGGCGAACAATTACTTCGATCTGGTGGCTGACCCAGTTGGTGATGAAACCGTCCAGGCTGAGGGTGCGAGGCACGCCGTCCACCAGGGCCAACATGTTGGCACCGAAGTTCTCCTGAAGCTGAGTGTGGCGGTAGAGGTTGTTCAGAACCACGCGAGCAACCGCATCGCGCTTCAGGACAATCACCAGACGCTGACCGGTACGACCAGAGGTCTCATCCCGGATGTCGGCGATGCCGGTCAGGCGGCCTTCCTTAACCAGTTCTGCGATCTTCAGCGCCAGGTTGTCTGGGTTTACCTGGTATGGCAACTCGGTGACCACCAGGCAGACGCGACCCTGAAGTTCTTCTACGTTTACGACCGCACGCTGAGTAATAGATCCACGGCCGGTACGGTAGGCGTCGTTGATGCCCTTGCGGCCCAAAATGGTGGCGCCGGTCGGGAAGTCTGGGCCCTTCACGCGCGCCATGAACTCCTCGAGCATGGTTTCGCGGTCGGCGTCTGGGTTCTGCAGGTACCAAAGGGCGGCCTCCGAGACCTCGCGCAGGTTGTGCGGAGGAATGTTGGTGGCCATACCAACGGCGATACCGATCGAACCGTTAACCAGC
>JBEGRP010000178.1:0-2709 GCA_041180345.1 Actinomycetota bacterium
GGCGTGCACGACTACATCCGCCGCTTCCGCCGAGTGCTAGACGAGTTTGACGACCGCGCGTTCTGCGCTGAGGCTTCGATGAGCCCGTTGCCTCGCCTAGCGATGTGGGTGCGCCCCGACGAATATCACCAGTCTTTTAACTTCGATTACATGGCAACGCCTTTCGAGCCAGCGGCGCTCAAGAAGATCGTGACCGACTCGATTGTGGAATACGACAAAGTTGGCGCCAGCAGCACCTGGGTGCTGTCTAACCACGATCAGGTTCGTCACGCCACTCGCTACGGCTACGAGGGAAAGATTCCCAAGCCGGGCGACGGCATTGGTCCGGACTATGCGCAGCCGGACGAAGCAATGGGTCTGCGCAAGGCGCGGGCAGCGACCGCTTTCATGCTTGGCTTGCCGGGTTCCGCCTACCTCTATCAGGGTGAGGAGCTTGGACTACCGGAGCACACAACCCTGGACGGCAAGTACCGCGAGGATCCGACCTACTTCCGCACCAAGGGTGAGCGAGTTGGCCGTGACGGCTGCCGAGTTCCAATCCCATGGGAGGGTGGAGTTAACGAATCCAACGGCTTCAGCAGCAACGGTAAGTCCTGGCTGCCGCAGCCTGGTTCCTACAAGGTTTTGGCTCGTGACAAGCAGGAGGGCGTCGTGGGTTCCACCCTCGAGCTCTACAAGCGACTGCTCAAGGAGCGCCAGGCATTTGCCATGGGCGCCGGCGAGTTTGCCTGGGCCGAGGAGTTCCAGGACAAAAACACTCTGGCCTACACCAATAACGGCGTCCTGGTGCTGACCAACTTCGGCCCAGACCCGGTCATCGTCCCTGCCGGCGAAGTGCTGGCAACCACCCAACACGACCTAACCATCGAAGGTGAGTTGGAGCACGACCAAACCGTCTGGATCAAACTCTAATGACGACACCGAGCTGGGGCACCGGAGCCACCCACGAAGCCAAGGCTGGAGCCGAGTGGTGGCGCAGCGGAGTGATTTATCAGATCTATCCGCGGTCCTTTGCTGACGCCAACGGTGACGGGCTCGGTGATCTTCCGGGAATCACCAGCCGACTGGATTCCCTGGCAGCGCTGGGCGTTGACGCCGTTTGGCTGAGTCCGTTCTATCGCTCGCCACAGAAGGACGCCGGTTATGACGTTGCCGATTACTGCGATGTAGATCCCATTTTCGGAACTCTGGCGGACTTTGACGCAATGATGGCCCGTGCCCACGAGCTGGGGTTGCGAGTTCTGATCGACCTGGTTCCTAACCACTCCAGTGACCAGCACGCGTGGTTCAAGGCCGCCTTGGCCTCACACGAAGGTTCTGCGGAACGGGCGTTCTATCACTTTGCCGATGGCAAGGGTGAAAACGGAGAGCTTCCTCCCAACAACTGGCTTAGCCTCTTTGGCGGACCGGCCTGGACCCGCACCGTTCACCCAGACGGAACTCCGGGACAGTGGTACCTGCACCTCTTTGATAGCAGTCAGCCTGACCTTAACTGGGCCAACCCTGCTGTTCAGCAGGCCTTCGAGGACATCCTTCGCTTCTGGCTAGACCGGGGAGTCGATGGCTTCAGAGTTGACCAGCCGCACGCGATGGCGAAGGCCGCCGGGCTTCCCGATCACCCAGACGTCGAACGCGCCGGCGCAGGCTTCATCGAGGGCGAGGCTAGTCCCCCTATGTGGTTCCAGGAAGAGGTGCACCCGATTTTCCGCCGCTGGCGAGCGATATTGGACTCCTACCCCGGTGACCGCGCTATGTGCGGCGAGGCCTACGTATTGCCGCTCTCGTTCATGGCACTTTGGGTGCGCCCAGATGAATTCCAGCAAACCTTCAACTTCCGCTTCCTCAACAGCGAGTGGAATGCCAAGGTGCTGTTTGACAACATCAATGAGTCGTTCGAGGCCTTTGACTCGGTGGGGGCGCCAAGCACCTGGGTTTTGAATAACCACGACGTCTTGCGCCATGCCAGCCGCTTCGGTGGCCTGCAGATCAAACCGACTGACAGCGATGGAGTTGGTCCAAATGATCCTCAGCCGGATCGCGAACTTGGCCTTCGCCGAGCCCGCGGTGCGACTCTGTTCATGCTGGGACTACCAGGGTCGGCCTACATCTATCAGGGTGAGGAGCTTGGACTGCCGGAACACACCACTCTTGCGCCTGAGTTCCGTCAAGACCCAACCTTCTTCCGAACCGGTGGCAAACGCGTTGGACGCGACGGCTGCCGAGTCTCGCTTCCCTGGGAAGCCGGCCTGGGGGCAGCGAATGGGTTCAACGCCACTGGCGCTTCGTGGCTGCCACAGCCAGACAGCTATCGCGAATACTCGCGCAACCTGCAGGAGGGTGTGGCCGGTTCAACTCTGGAACTTTACAAGCAGGCACTCGGTCTGCGCCGCCAGTTGAAACTCGGTGAGGGATCTTTCCAGTGGGCAGGCGACTACGTGGGCGAAAACTTGCTGGGCTACCGCAATGGCGACATTCTTGTGATTCACAATTTCGGCCACGCACCGGCCGAATTGCCCTCCGGTGAAATCATCGCGAGCAGCCTCCACGGGATGAAACAGGGGCATGTTTTGGCCTCAGATCAGACTGTTTGGATTAAACTGGCTTAGTGCTGCGTAAATCCCTAGTCGCCCTAATCGGCGCCACTTTGGCTGCCGTTTTGTCGGCGGCGGGGGTGCAGCCGGCCGAGGCGAATCTAGCCACGACCGCACC
>JBEGRP010000179.1:0-4911 GCA_041180345.1 Actinomycetota bacterium
GTTCCTCTCTGAACACGGCAACCTGCCAAAACGGTAATCACGATGATTGTTGCCAGTATACACACTTTAGTCGTTTTTCAACAAAAGTGCGTGTTCACGAAATCGATCACCGTCGACCACGGAAGTATTACTGCCCCTCGTAACTCCAGGACTCCAGCAATGTCGGTCCGGCCGCAATAATTCCGATCACTCGTCCGGTCATTCCACCGGCGACCTCGGTGCTGATGTACTTGCCATCGATCCGGGCCAGTTCCTTTACTTCGCCATTGGCATAGCGGAGGGAAGCAACCAGATTGTCTGGGCCACCGCGATGGAAGCCCTCGGCTACAGTTTCTTCTGCCTTGATACAGAACTCGAAGCTTGACCCTGTGATATCAACTGATTCGAGCTCAAAATACCTGGAACCGATCGCCCACATCGCCGCCACCTTGTTTCCGGTGCGCACCAGTGAGAAGTGGTGCTTGCTGTCTATACCAACACCGAGACCGTGAAGATCATCGCCAGAAAGCTTTGCGCGGACCTCGAAAATCGGGGTAGTTTGACGGCGGCCAACGTAGCCGTTCACCATTAGCCCGTCCGGGGTCTTTTCGATTAGTTCATGAGCCCATCCGCCTGGGGTAATCCACTGCGCCGGTGGCTCACTGTTTCGATCCAACGACTCCGATACCGGTGCGATTGCACTCGGCTCAATCGGGGTTCCCAGTTTTGGCCAGCCATCCTCCCAGTCGATGCCTACGGCACAGGTCTCTCGGCCCATGACGTGCCACTCGGGGCTGCCGCCGCGTGGCCGTGTGCCATGAAACACCATCGCCCAGGTTCCGTCCGGACGCTGGACCAGGTCGGCGTGACCGGTGTTCTGAATCGGAAGATCGGTTCCGCGGTTTGAGAGCAAGACTCCGCTGGGGTCACCTTCGAAAGGCCCATTGATGTTCTTGGATCGTGCCAACGCCACCGCGTGACCGCGTTCGGTTCCACCCTCGGCGATGAGCAGGTACCACCAATCACCGATCTTGTAGAGGTGAGGACCCTCGGGGAACTTGCCGCCCATTCCCTGCCAGATGCGCTTAGGTTCGGAGACCAAATCCCCAGTTTCCGTGTTGATCTGGACCTGCGCAAGTCCGCCCAGCGCGAGCGAAGCGTAGCTCATGCAGCAGTTCCCGATTTCGTCCCAGGCCAAATCCGGGTCGATACCTGGAGCGTCAATTCGTACTGGCTCGGACCATGGGCCCGCAGGATTTGTTGCCGTTACCAGCACCTGCCACTTGCCGTCGGTCAAGGTGGTGATCATGTAGAACTTGCCATCGTGGAAGCGCAGAGTTGGAGCAAAAATACCCATCGAATCGGTCAAGCCGGTGAGGTCGGAGTGAGCCTTAGTCTGCAACGCGTGGCTCTCAAAGGTCCAGTTGATAAGGTCCGACGACGAATGTATCGGCACTCCCGGCCCGTACTCGAAAGTGGAGTTTGCCAAGTAGTAGCGGTCACCCACCAGAACTACCGAAGGATCGGGATAGAAACCCGGCAATACAGGCAGTTTTACATCGATAGCGCTTGGATATTTAGGCATGGTCCGCTTTCTTGGGATTCCCCCAGCCTAACAACTTTTGCTGAAAGTATGCATAAGTATTGGGATGCGGGATTTCGGAGTGTTAAAACGAGAATCCCCCCGGGCCGAAGCCCGAGGGGATTTCCGATTCGAGTAAGGGTTACTTACTTGTTGATCTTGGTGACGGTACCGGCACCAACAGTGCGGCCACCCTCACGGATTGCGAAACGCAGACCCTCTTCCATAGCGATTGGCTGGATGAGCTCAACGGCCATCTCAGTGGTGTCGCCAGGCATAACCATCTCGGTACCGGCTGGCAGGGTGATAACACCAGTTACGTCAGTGGTACGGAAGTAGAACTGTGGACGGTAGTTTGCGTAGAACGGGTTGTGACGGCCACCCTCATCCTTCGAAAGGATGTAGACGTTAGCGTCGAAGTTGGTGTGAGGGGTAACCGAACCTGGCTTAACCAGAACCTGGCCACGCTCAACGTCCTCGCGCTTGGTTCCACGGAGCAGCAGACCGACGTTCTCGCCAGCCTCTGCGTAGTCGAGCAGCTTGCGGAACATTTCGATACCGGTAACGGTGGTCTTCTGCTTGTCGCGGATACCAACGATCTCAACTTCGTCGTTCACGTTGATCTGGCCGCGCTCTACCTTACCGGTAACTACGGTTCCACGACCGGTGATGGTGAAGACGTCCTCAACTGGCATCAAGAATGGCTTGTCGGTGTCGCGCTGAGGCTCTGGAACGAACTCGTCAACTGCATCCATCAGCTTCAGAACGCTCTCGCCCCAAGTTGCGTCGCCCTCAAGTGCCTTCAGAGCCGAAACGCGAACAACAGGAGCGTCGTCGCCTGGGAACTCCTGGCTGCTGAGCAGGTCGCGGACCTCAACCTCAACGAGCTCCAGGATCTCCTCGTCGTCAACCATGTCCGACTTGTTCAGAGCAACAACGATGTAAGGAACGCCAACCTGGCGAGCCAGCAGTACGTGCTCGCGGGTCTGAGGCATTGGGCCGTCAGTAGCAGCAACCACGAGGATTGCGCCGTCCATCTGAGCCGCACCGGTGATCATGTTCTTGATGTAGTCAGCGTGACCTGGAGCGTCTACGTGTGCGTAGTGGCGCTTCTCGGTCTGGTACTCAACGTGCGAGATGTTGCCGTGGTCAACGTGACCGATGGTACCAATGTTGACGTGCGGCTTAGTGCGCTCGAATTTCGCCTTTGCCATTTGGGGTCCTCCTCAGGACTCGTCATAAATCATCGGGCAGGGATCTACCCGAAGAGTTTGTGGGATGTTTTTATTTTAGTTGGTTTCGCTTGTAGCAGGAAACTGCTACTCGCCCTTGTTCTTCTGGATGATCTCGTCAGCCACAGCTCGCGGTACCTCAGAGTAGGTCTCGAAAGTCATGGAGTAAACCGCACGACCCGAAGTCTTCGAGCGCAGGTCACCAACGTAACCAAACATTTCAGACAGTGGAACCAGGGCGCGAACGACCTTGACGCCCGAGGCGTCGTCCATCGACTGAATCTGTCCACGACGCGAGTTGAGGTCACCGATTACGTCACCCATGTATTCCTCAGGGGTACGAACCTCGACGGCCATCAGTGGCTCGAGAAGGACAGGGTTAGCCATGCGCGAGGCCTCCTTGAAGGCCATCGAACCGGCAATCTTGAACGCCATTTCCGAAGAGTCAACGTCGTGGTAAGCACCATCGAGGATGGTTGCCTTGACGCCGACCATTGGGTAACCGGCAAGAGTACCAACCTGCATTGCGTCCTGGATACCAGCGTCAACGCTCGGGATGTACTCACGTGGAACGCGACCACCGGTAACGGCGTTCACGAACTCGTAGGTCTTGTCACCCTCAACCTCCATAGGCTCCAGCTTGATCTGGACCTTGGCGAACTGACCGGATCCACCGGTCTGCTTCTTGTGGGTGTAGTCGTGCTTGTCTACTGCGCGACGGATGGTCTCGCGGTAGGCAACCTGTGGCTTACCAACGTTTGCCTCAACCTTGAACTCGCGACGCATACGGTCAACGAGGATGTCGAGGTGGAGCTCGCCCATGCCCGAGATGACGGTCTGGCCGGTCTCGTGGTCGTGCTCAACGCGGAAGGTTGGGTCTTCTTCAGCAAGCTTCTGGATCGCAAGACCCAGCTTCTCCTGGTCACCCTTGGTCTTTGGCTCAATTGCCACCGAGATAACTGGCTCTGGGAAGGTCATCGACTCCAGAACGATCTGGTTGTCTGGGTCACAGAGGGTGTCACCGGTGGTGGTGTCCTTTAGACCGATGGCTGCGTAGATGTGGCCAGCGGTTACCGAGTCAACTGGGTTTTCCTTGTTGGCGTGCATCTGGAACAGCTTTCCGATGCGCTCCTTCTTACCCTTGGTCGAGTTGACAACCTGGTCGCCCTGGTTGGCGCTACCCGAGTAGACGCGGATGTAGGTCAGACGACCGAAGAATGGGTGGGTCATGACCTTGAATGCCAGGGCGCTGAATGGTGCATCAGCCTTGGCGTCACGGGTCAGACGCTTCTCCTCGTCGCGAGGGTCGCCACCTTCAACCGAAGGGACGTCCAGCGGCGAAGGCAGGAAGTCGATAACGGCGTCCAGCATTGGCTGTACACCCTTGTTCTTGAAGGCCGAGCCACAGAGAACTGGGTAGATCTCCGAAGCGATGGTCATCTTGCGGATGGCACCCTTGATCTCGGCTACGGTGAGCTCTTCACCCGAGAAGAACTTCTCCATGAGAGCGTCGTCCGACTCGGCAACGGTCTCGAGCAGTGCCTGACGGTACTCCTCGGCCTTGTCCTTTAGGTCGGCTGGGATCTCTTCGACGTTGTACTTCGCACCCATCTCGACGTCTCCGCGCCAGGTCAGCGCGCGCATCTCGATCAGGTCGATAACGCCCTCGAAGGTGCTCTCAGCGCCGATTGGCAGCTGGATTACCAGTGGACGTGCACCTAGACGCTTGATGATGGTGTCTACGGTGAAGTAGAAGTCAGCACCCAGCTTGTCCATCTTGTTTACGAAGCAGATACGTGGAACGACGTACTTGTCGGCCTGACGCCAAACGGTCTCAGACTGTGGCTCAACACCTTCCTTGCCGTCGAAAACGGCAACCGCACCGTCCAGAACACGAAGCGAACGCTCTACCTCAACGGTGAAGTCCACGTGTCCAGGGGTGTCGATGATGTTGATCTGGTTCTTGTTCCAGAAACAGGTGGTCGCAGCCGAGGTAATGGTGATACCGCGCTCCTGCTCCTGCTCCATCCAGTCCATGGTGGCTGCACCATCGTGCACCTCACCGATCTTGTGGGTGATACCGGTGTAGAACAGGATTCGCTCGGTAGTGGTGGTCTT
>JBEGRP010000180.1:0-5037 GCA_041180345.1 Actinomycetota bacterium
TTTTTAGCTCACAGAGCAGTGGCAGGCCCTCGGTGCGCCCCGCCCACTCGGTGAACTCTTCATGGCTGAAAACATTGTCCAGACTCATCATGCGAGCCAAGTGTTCGACTGGGGCAAAAGTTTGGTTAGCAGAGCCGCCCACTGTCTGCGTGGGCGAATCACCGGTGATCAGTTGTGGAAACTCTGACTCCAGCGCCTCTAGATCGCGCATGAGCCCGTCGTATTCGGCGTCAGAAATCAGCACCGTGTTGCCTTCATAGTAGGCACGGCGATGTTTGTTGATCTGATCGATCAGTTCATCGATTCGGGCCTTGGCTTCTTGCTGATTCACGCCACTAGCCTAAGCGTCTGCGGGTACATTTTCGGTCGCCAAAGAGCTGGCACTCACGGTGCGATCGATGGTCGTCTGACCCAGCACCCGTGAACCCAGGTACAAAACGGCCGTCTGGCCGGGAGCGACACCGAAAACCGGTGCGGTCAGCCTGACAACAAGCTCGCCGCCAACCACTGCCGCTTGTGCTGGGAGTGAATCGCCGTGAGCCCGAACCTGGACCTCGCAGTCGAACCATTCCGTTGGATTCTTAGGCTCCTGGCCACACCAGGTGAATCTCTGCCCAGCCAGTTCAGCTATAGCCAGCGATGCGTGCGGACCAACCACAACTTTGTTTTCCTTGGGCTTCACCGAGAGCACGAAGCGCGGCTTACCGTCGGCAGCAGGCCGCCCCAGGTGCAGTCCCCGCCGCTGTCCCACTGTAAACGAGTGCGCACCATTGTGCTCGCCTACCACCGCTCCAGATTCATCGACTATCTGCCCCGGAGCAGTGCCAACCTTCTCAGCCAACCAATCCGCAGTGTCTCCCTCGGGGATGAAGCAGATGTCGTAGGAGTCTGGCTTATTTGCGACACTAAGGCCCCTAGCTTCGGCCTCAGCCCGAACCAGCGCCTTGTCGGCGCTTGCTCCGATTGGGAACAGTACGTGCTTCAACTCGTCGGTGGTGAGGACACCTAAGACATAGGACTGATCCTTAGCCAATGCCGGTGACCGGTGAAGTTCTAGGTTGCCATCAGCATCCGCAAGCACTTCGGCATAGTGCCCGGTGCAAATGGCATCAAACCCCAGCGCCAGTGCTTTCTCCAGCAGTGCAGCGAACTTGATTCGCTCATTGCAGCGCATGCAGGGATTTGGGGTTCGGCCAGCGGAGTATTCGGCGATGAAGTCGTCAACCACCTCAGCCTTGAAGCGATCCGAAAAGTCCCAGACGTAGAAGGGAATCCCCAGGACATTGGCGGCACGTTGCGCGTCCATCGAGTCCTCGATTGTGCAGCAGCCCCTAGAGCCGGTGCGCAGCGTTCCCGAATTGCGACTTAGCGCCAGGTGAACACCGACGACCTCGTGCCCAGCCTCCACGGCGCGCGCAGCAGCTACGGCGGAATCTACTCCACCCGACATCGCTGCAAGAACCTTCATAGGTTCAATTAAACAGCCTCAACTAGCCGGCGGTGAACCCGGCTTTTTTGGCCCTTGCGTGAGCGTCAGGCAGCGCACTCAGAAATTCATCGATGTCAGCCACCGAGGTGCTCGCACCGAACGAAACTCTTACGCAACTAGCCGAGTCTTTGGAGTCGAAGCCCATGGCTTGCAGGACATGGGAACCACCGGTGACACCAGCCGTACAGGCCGAACCATTTGAAATGGCCACACCGGCGGTGTCCAAGAGGAAAAGCAGGCTTTCGCCGGCGCAACCGGGGAATACAAAGTTCACAATATTGGGCAGTCGCTGGGCAGGGCTTTCCGCGCCAACCACAATGACTTCAGGCACCGCAGCCTGAACACCAGCAATGAGGCGAGATCGCAACATCTCCCAGTTGCTTCTATGTTCTGACAGCTCGGAAACGGCCAGTTTGGTGGCCAGCGCTAATGCGGATGCTCCAATCGAATCCTGGGTTCCGGGCCTAATCCCCCGCTCCTGAGACCCGCCAAATGCCCGCGGGGAAACCTTCACTCCCCTGCCGACCAGCAACGCCCCAACACCGACAGGCGCACCGAGTTTGTGGCCGGTGAATGCGAGGGTGCTCACACCCAGACTTCGGTAGTCCACCGGTAGGTGACCGACGGCAGCTACTGCGTCGGTGTGAATTGGTATCTGTAAGCGCTTACAAATATCGGCCAATTCGGCCATATTCACGACACTGCCGGTTTCGTTGTTTGCCCATATCGCAGCAACTAGCGCGACGCGATCCGAGTGCTCGGTGAGGAATGCCTGCAGCCACTCGGTGTCTGGCAAACCCTGCCGGTCAACCGGTATGAGGTGAACTTCTGCGCGACCAGATTTCTCAAGAGCCTCAACTGCCTCCAAGACCGCATGGTGTTCGGTTCCGAGGCAAAGCACTATCGGGCGGTCCTGATCCTGGTTCCTGGCATCCCTGGCATCAAAGATGCCAAACACCGCCAGATTGTTGGCCTCGGTGCCTCCTGAGGTAAAGATCACCTCGTTGCGATCGCAGTTTAGGATTGCCGCAATATCTTCCCTGGCTTGCTCAAGCTGCATTTTGCTGGACTGCCCAAAACCGTGCACCGCAGCTGGGTTACCCTGCTCGCCAAAGTGTTCGGCAATGAGCTTCGCAACCTCGGGACGAACCGGCGTCGAGGCGGCGTGGTCAAGGTAAATGGCCATGTCACAAGCCTATCTATGGTCCGATTTACGCGACAGCCGAAACACGTCGAGCCAGCCATGTAACATGACTGAAATCGTTTTCAAAGTAGGCTTAGAAACGATGTCCAAGAACCTCTTAGAGACGCGCGTAAACCCCGACCGCATGGGTGTTACCTTTGCCGGCGCCAAGGGCTCGATTCGCGTATATTCTGCGAATGCTGAATCGGTCAGCCTTTGCATTCTTGAGGACGACAACCCTCGTTTGGTCAAAGAGACCATCGCTCTGAAGCGCACCGAGAATGACATCTGGGAAGCAGCCAGTTCAAAAATCGTTCCAGGAATGAACTACGCGCTTCGAGCAACAGGTCCAGAAGGCCCGCGCCACGCGTTCAACCCAAGCCTGAACCTGATCGACCCCTATGCTCGGGCCGTCGAACGACTGAGTGCACGTGAGTATTACTGCGTAGCCACTGTAGATGACTTCGACTGGCAGGGAGTCTCGAAGCCCGAAGTTCCGCTAGACCGAACCATCATCTACGAGGCCCATCTGCGCGGCTTGACTCGTGGCAACCACGAACTTCCCGATGACATCCGCGGCACTTACGCGGCACTCGGACATCCAAGCACCATCAAACACTTGCTGGAAATCGGCGTTACCAGCGTGGAGTTGCTGCCGATCCACATGTTTATCTCGGAACCCCGACTGATGAATATGGGTCTCATCAACTACTGGGGCTACAACACCATTAACTTCTTCACCCCTCAGCCGCGTTACGCCACCTCGGCGGCACGCGAGAAGGGTCCAGAACAGATTGTCGCGGAGCTCAAGACTGCGATTCGCGAACTTCACCGAGCCGGCATCGAAGTGATTCTGGATGTGGTTTATAACCACACTGCCGAGGGCGGCGGAGGCGGACTCACCTACTCGTACCGAGGCTTGGATAACTCCAGCTACTACCGCTTGGATGAGCGGGGTTGGTATCAGGACACCACCGGGTGCGGAAACAGCCTCGACTTTTCCAACCCCCACGTGGTGCAACTCACCATGGACTCTCTGCGGTACTGGACCGAGGTAATGCAGATCGACGGCTACCGCTTCGACCTCGCGACCACGATCGCTCGCGACCACAACAACACCTTCGACCCCAATCACCCGCTCCTCCAGGCCATGCAGTCGGATCCGATTGTTTCGTCGGCGAAACTAATCATGGAGCCGTGGGATGTTGGACTCGGTGGCTGGCAGACCGGTAACTTCCCAGATCGCTTTAGCGAATGGAACGATCGCTACCGCGACAGCGTTCGCCGATTCTGGCTCACCGATTTAGCCGATGCAAGAAACAGCGGTAATCACTGGAACGGTGTTGCCGACATTGCAACTCGCCTGTCTGGTTCCCAAGATGTCGTAGCAGGCGCACAGGGTCCGCTGGGAACAGTGAACTTCATCACTGCCCACGACGGTTTCTGCCTGAAGGATCTGGTCTCCTACAACGTCAAGCACAACCAAATAAATGGCGAGAGCAACCGAGACGGAACCAGCAACAACTATTCGTTCAATTTCGGCGTTGAAGGCGAGACGCAGGATCCGGCAATCAGGGCGCAGCGTCGGAAGGCAGCGCGCAACATGCTGGGTACGCTGCTGTTCTCGGCCGGCATCCCAATGGTCACCGCCGGTGATGAACGTGGAAAAACACAGCTAGGCAACAACAACGCCTACTGCCAGGACTCGGCGCTTTCGTGGATGAACTGGGACCTGAGCCGTTCGCAGCAGGACCTCCAGAGCACGTTCGCGTATCTGACTAAGACCCGCCAGGAAAACCCATCGCTGCGTCCAACCAATTTTGGTTCGTGGGAAAAGCTTGAAGCCGGAGTCGACCGGATCCGCTGGTACAACGCTCTTGGTCACATCATGACGAACGAGGACTGGAATAACCCAGAAACTCGCACCCTCCTCCGCCTCACCGAGTCGATCACCGAGAATGGGGTCACCAACCGCACTCTTCTCGTGGTTCACGGTGCAGAGCGCGAAATAAAGGTGCAGCTGCCGCAGGATGCGGGAATCGAGACATTCGAGATTCTCTGGAACAGCGCACACGAACTTCCACCAACCGAGTACAAGAGCGTCTCCGTGGATAGCCCGATCACTGTTTCCGGGGCCTCGGTGTTGCTGCTTCGAGCTTTGAACTAGCGCCCCTTCCGTCATGTTTCGCAAATACAACGAACTGGTTAAGCCTTGACGCAATCAGTTCGCTGCAACGACCGGTTTCACTAAATTACAAAGGGTGAGCAAGACGACAAACGCAGCCATCAGTGCAAACAGCATCGGTCGAATTCCGATTCTTGACGTGAGCCCCGTAATTGATGGTGGGCGTTGGCCTGCAAAGGC
>JBEGRP010000181.1:0-2677 GCA_041180345.1 Actinomycetota bacterium
CAGAAAGCTTGTGGCCGCTGTCGTCATCACCAGCGGTGGCGCTGCTGGAAGGCGATGGCATCGGTGAGGAGGCGCCGGTGGATGTAGTTGCGGCACCAGAGCCGTCGGTGACCTGAACCGATCCGGAGCTTTGCTTGGCAGGGAGAGTCGCAGAGAGGGCGAAGGCGGCACCGCCAACCAGGCCCACTGCAACCAGGACGCTGGTAGTGGCCAAAGTTGCAACGCTGTAACGAGCACTGCGGACCGGAGCCTCTTGCTCGTACACGACGTCACTCGGTGCTGTGCCCGAATATTCGAAGTCGTCGTTCCGGGACTTGTGGTTCGCCATTTGGCTGGCCCCTTTGAAAGATTTACGTTTTCCTGAGTTTTACTTTGCCAGCAGAGTTTGGGCAAATGCCCTAAGAAGCCTGAGAGTTACCTGAGAATCTTTAGCGATCGTTGGCCAAGATTACGCGAATCTTGTCGCAGTCGGCGCCGATTGCCTTGATGAGCTCCTCGATGCCATTGAACTTGATCGCCGGCCGCAAGAAGGACACGTATTCCAGGTTCACGACCTTGTCGTAGAGGTCAAGGTCCTTGCGGTCAAGCACGTGCGCTTCGATTAGTCGCGGCACGGCCTGAATGGTCTCATTGATTCCCACCGAGAGGGCGGCCGGGTAGCGCTGACCCTCGCAGTCCAGCCAGCCAGCGTAGACCCCGTCCAGAGGCAAGAACCCCTCCGATTCCCGGGAAAGGTTTGCGGTCGGAAACCCGAGTTGGCGCCCCAGCTTTAGACCGTGTTCAACCGCGCCAAGGGTGGTGTGGCGCCGCCCCAGTAGGCTTTCGGCCTTGGTCACGTCACCCTGATCCAACAGGTCGCGAATCAGCGAGGTGGAAACTCGGTGACCATCGACGATTACCGACGAAACAACCTGAACCGTGAAACCTAGCTGGGCGCCTAACTTCTCAAGCAGTGCTACATCACCGGCACCCTTGGCTCCGAACCGGAAATCCTCGCCGACAACCAAGTGCGCGGCTTTCAGGCCGTCGACAAGGATCTGCTGCACGAATTCCTGCGGAGACAGCGTCGCTAGGGCTTGATCGAATGGCAGCGTCACGAGGGCGTCAATGCCAGCCTGCTGAATCAGCACAGCCTTTTGGGTGGGGCCGGTCAATGCTGGTCGCACACGCTCGGGGGCGAACAGGGCATCCGGGTGGCGATCGAAGGTGACACAGGCCGACTTCAGATTTCGGGCCTTGGCGTGTGCGGTCGCTGCGGCAAGCAGGGCCTGGTGACCAAGGTGAACGCCGTCGAACTTGCCGATGGTCACAACGGTTGGACCGAAGTCAGACGGCAGGAGTGAGACGGAGTTCAGTTCGAGCATGACGGAAACAGGACCTAGGCAGCCTTGTGCTTGTTGAGCCAGACGAGGCCGATTATCGGGAGAGCAAACGGGACGAAGCCATAGCCGGCCCCGAACCAGCTCCACACCGACGGGTGGGCGAAAAGATCGGTCGCGAGGAATGAAAGCAGGCCGACCGTCAGGACTCCAACCAGCTCGAAGACAATGGTGGCCCGAGCGAGGGCGAACCACCGAGGGGAACCCGCCTTGGCGAGCGCGACAGTCGCGACGATGTAAACCAGCGCAGAGATCAAACTGAGCGAATATGCAAACGGTGCCTGGCTGAACTTGGCAATGAGTTCGTAAACACCGCGGGCACTTGCCGCCAGAGCGAACACCGCATAGACGGCAACCAGGGCGCGTGCGGCACCGAGTTTGGATGTATTTGCCATGTGGTTAAGCCTAAGCCGTTTCGCTCTTAGTAAACGCCGGTCCAGATCTGATGCATGCGCACCAGCATGACTGCGATGGTGATTCCAGCCACACCGAGCACCACTGTCGACCACTTGGTCTTTCGGTCAACCAGGGCCCACACAATTGCAGCCGGAGGAACCAACAGGGCGGTGATGATGTAGGCGAAATACTCGACGGTGTCATTCTTCGCCTGCTGACCTTGCGTGACGAGGACTATGGTCGTCACCAGCTGGATCAGCAACAGCGCTTCCGTGATAACCACGGCGAGCGCCATCAGGTCATGGGGTTTACGGTTGGCGAGACCCAGAATCAGGATCGCCGTGCCGGTGATTGCGTTGAACCAGAGCGCGACTTGATAGAGCAAATCAGGCATCGGCAAACACCACCATCGACTTGAGTTGATTGCCGCTGCGTTCGAGCATCGCGACCAGCGCACCGGCCTCGTTCAAGGCTGCGATTGGCTGCCCCTTGGAGTAGCCGGAGCGCTCCCCCTCGGCCAGGGTGAGACGCTTACCGTGGCGCAGATCAACCTCGTCCTGCGCCGAGAGTTGGCGCACCGCAAACTGCTGGGCCGCGGCAGCCGCACTCGGCAGGATGGCCAGGTGGTCGCGATCCAGGTCCTGAAGCCGCTTGGCTTGATCAACGGTGTACTGGCCGATGCGGGTGCGCCGCAGGGCGGTGAGGTGGCCGCCGACATTCAAGGCGGCACCGAGGTCGCGGGCCAGGGCCCGAATGTAGGTTCCGCTCGAGCAATCGACGGTTACGTCTAGGTCGAGGAACTGGCCGTCCACCAGGCGTGGTTCGGCGTCGACGGTAAAACGAGAAACTGTGATCGGACGGGCAGCAAGTTTGACCTCGTCTCCCCCGCGGACCTTTGCATA
>JBEGRP010000182.1:0-4640 GCA_041180345.1 Actinomycetota bacterium
GCATTGCTTGTGGCAGGTAGGTGAACTGCACCGGGCAGGTTGGCGTGCAGCCAACCCGAAACCTGTGGGTAGGCAACCGGATGAGCGGCAACCGTCTTTACGTCCGCGAGCTTGGTTCCCGGGCGAGCAACCAGGTTGAAGTTGACCGGCACCAGATACTCACCATAAATCCGCAGGTTCCCGATAGTGGCCAGGGCGTCCAGCGTCGCGCTGACTCCACCCTCCACCGAGGATTCCACCGGCACAACTGCGCGGTGGGCTTCGCCAGAAATTACGGCGGCCAAGGCCTCCTGGACGCTGCTCAGGGCATGCCACTTGGCACCCTTGGCCTCGGGGACCTGGGCCAGGGCAAGTTCGGTAAAGGTACCGACCGGACCAAGGAAAGCGAAGACCTTGTCGTGGCCGGCATTATTTGCCGAAGTGTTACCTGATTGCGATGACATAGGTTAAGGCTATCCGCCAAAATAGAAAAATGAGCGCGCGTGCAGGACTAAAGGCCCAAGATTCCGACCTAATCAACATCGAGAGTCTGGTTCGGGACTACTACGAAATCCACCCGGACGTAACCAACGTCGAACAGAAGGTTGTGTTCGGAACCTCTGGCCACCGCGGTACCTCTCTCAACGGATCCTTCAACGAAGACCACATCGCCGCCATCACCCAGGCAATCGTCGAGTACCGCGCCAGTCAGAATATCCGCGGCCCGATTTACGTGGGTAAAGACACCCATGCGCTTAGTGGTCCCGCGCAGGACACCGCTCTGGAGGTCCTAGCCGGAAACGGAATAGCAACCCTGGTCGATGCCCACGGCGGATACACTCCTACTCCTGCAGTCTCGGTGGCAATCATCAACCACAATCTGGGCAAGGCTGCGGGCGATTCCTCGGTGGCTGACGGACTAGTCATTACACCGAGCCACAACCCGCCTACAGACGGCGGCTTTAAGTACAACCCGCCGCATGGCGGCCCAGCCGACAGCGATGCAACTAACTGGGTAGCAGCACGGGCCAACGAAATCATCCTCGGCGGCCTGCGCGAGGTAAAGCGAGCTAAGCCGAACGCCGGGGGTTTCGATTTCCGCGAAAACTACATTTCACAGCTTGGCGATGTGCTGAATCTGGAGGCCATCCGTGACTCCAAGGTTTCGATCGGGGCGGACCCAATGGGTGGTGCCTCGGTGGACTACTGGGGTGCGATCGGTGAACGCTACGGCCTGAACCTGAGCGTGGTGAATCCAGCCGTGGACTTCCAGTTCGGCTTCATGACTCTGGACTGGGACGGCAAGATCCGCATGGACTGCTCCAGCCCATACGCCATGGCCAGCCTCATCGAGGGCAAGAGTCGATTCGACATCTCTACCGGAAATGACGCCGACGCCGACCGCCACGGTATCGTCACTCGCGATCACGGACTGATGAACCCAAACCACTTCCTGGCCGTGTCGATTGACTATCTATATCGCAATCGCGCGGGTTGGGCTAGCGATGCCGCGGTTGGCAAGACCATGGTTTCGTCTTCGATTATCGACCGCGTGGTGGGTTCGCTCGGTCGCAAGCTGATTGAAGTTCCGGTCGGCTTCAAGTGGTTTGTGCCGGGTCTGATCGATGGCTCGGTGGGTTTCGGTGGCGAAGAGTCCGCCGGAGCCTCGTTCCTGCGTCGCGACGGCAAGGCCTGGAGCACCGACAAGGATGGCCTGATTCTGGCGCTGCTCGCCGCGGAAATCACAGCTGTGACCGGCAAGACTCCTAGCCAGCACTACACCGAGTTGACTGCGAAGTTTGGGGCGCCCGCCTACGAGCGCATCGATGCTCCAGCCACGCTGGAGCAGAAGAGCAAGCTGGGTAAGCTCAGCGCCTCCGCGGTTTCCGCTTCGTCTCTGGCAGGCGAGACGATCACCAAGATCGAGACTCACGCTGCCGGAAATGGTGCGGCGCTCGGTGGCTTGAAAGTGAGCACCGAGAACGCTTGGTTCGCAGCCCGCCCTTCGGGCACCGAAAACGTCTACAAGATTTACGGAGAGTCATTCCTGGGCGCCGAGCACCTCAAGCAGGTTCAGGTGGAGGCCAAGGCCCTTGGACGGTGTGCTCGGCTAGTAGCTGGGTGCCGCCGGCAGCTTCCAGAACTTTTCCAGCACCTTGGCGCCGGTGAGGTGCATCTGAGTGCTCAACTCGGTGCCCACGTAGCGATAGTGCCATGGCTCGAACTGGTAGCCGGTTGTTGCGGTTTCGCCGTTTGGATATCTAAGAATGAATCCGTATTGCCAGGCGTTTGCCGCCAACCACTTGCCGGCTTTGGTGGTGCTGAAACACACGCGAATCACACAACCCTGACCGACCGCTGCCAGGTCTGCCGCTAACCCGGTTTGGTGTTCGCTGTACCCGGGGCGAGCTGCCAGGTTCTCACCCGCAGCCAAGCCGAGCATCGCGACGTCCCGATCGTGCACTGCGATCTGTGTTCGATACGAGCGGTAGGTACTGGACAGCAAGAGTGTCCCCCTACCGGACTTAAACATGGCGGTGGCCATCAACTTGATTGCCTTCGCAGCCGGCTTGGCTAGCTGAATCGAATTCGGGTTTGAGCCCGCACCATCTTCGAATCGGGGCGTGACCAAATTGGCTGGCACATAGCTAATCGGGGTGAGCGGCCGGCGCTTGTTGACCACCACCCAGAGCGATCCCGCGGTGTCAATCGAATAAAGCATCGGGTTCCACAACGCTGGGGAGGGACTCGCAGAAGGCACCGCCGATGAACTGGGTGACGGCGAGACCGAGGAACTCGGTGAAGGAGAAGGGCTTGGGCTTCCGCTAGCCGAAGGGGCAGGGCTGGCGGAGGAACTCGGCGACGATGCACTTGGCGATGGGGTAGCAGCCCCACCTCGCTGTGCGGGAATAAGCGCGAGGGTGCTGACGGTTAGAAAAATGAAAGTTTTTCTAATAGTCGACAGCGTAGGCTTAAGCACCTAACAAGACTAAACAATCAAAGAAAGTGTGCCTTCTTTTGTCACGTGAAGCACGAAAAGCCGCCGCAGCCGAGTCCGCTCGCACCGGCGTGATGACCCACCGTCAGATCCTGATGGTTTTGTTCGGTCTGATGTCGGGAATGTTCCTTTCCTCGCTGGACCAGAGCATCGTTGGTAGCGCAATGCGCACCATCGCGGATGACCTCAAAGGTTTGGATATCCAGGCCTGGGTAACGACCGCCTACCTGATTACCTCAACCATCACCACTCCGATTTACGGCAAGCTTGGTGACCTCTTCGGTCGTCGTCGGTTGTTCATCTTTGCGATTAGCGTCTTCGTTGTCGCGTCGGTGGGAGCCTCGTTCTCAACTTCGATGTACGAACTGGCCGCCTGGCGTGCCCTGCAGGGTGTTGGTGCCGGCGGTCTCTTCACCCTAGCCCTGACGGTTATGGCAGATATCGTTCCACCGCGCGAGCGTGCCCGCTACATGGGTATGTTCATGGCGGTCTTCGGCACCTCTTCGGTGCTTGGCCCATTGGTGGGTGGCTTGTTCGCCGGAGCCGACCAGATTCTCTGGATCACCGGATGGCGCTGGGTCTTCCTGATTAACCTGCCAATCGGCGTGCTTGCCATGTTCATGGTGGTCAACTTCCTGCACATCCCGCACCACAAGAAATCGGGCCGCATCGACTGGTGGGGCGCCGTTTCGATCATCATCGCTGTGGTCCCACTCCTCATCGTTGCCGAACAGGGTCGCGACTGGGGTTGGGATTCCGCAAACTCGATTACCGCATACGTCATCGGTGGCCTGGGCATCATCGCCTTCATGTTCATCGAGCGCTCGATGGGTGAGGATGCGCTGCTGCCACTCAAGTTGTTCAAGAGCAACGCCTTCACCTTCAGCACCATCATCGGTGTCATCGTCGGTGTCGGAATGTTCGGTGGCATGATGACCATCCCGCTGATTCTCCAGATCGTTTACGGTGCAAACCCAACCGAGGCCGGCCTCTTGATGCTGCCGATGGTTTTGGGAATGATGACCGCATCTATCCTCAGCGGTCGACTAACCCAGAAGACCGGCAAGTACAAGTGGTTCATGATCTCGGGTACCGCCTTCATGACCGCTTCCTACTTCTATCTGAGCAACCTCACTTACAACTGGCAAATCTGGCAGGTTTCGATCGGAATGGTAGTCCTGGGTATGGGTCTGGGTCAGCTGATGCAGACCCTTAGCCTGGTGGCGCAGAATGCCGTTGAAGCCAAGGACATCGGTGTTGCAACCTCATCAGCTACCTTCTTCCGCCAGATGGGTGGAACCGTCGGTGTTGCCGTATTCCTTTCGATTCTCTTTACCGCGCTGAAGGACAAGGGCCCTCAGATTGGCGAGGGAATCAAGGCTGCCATCATGAAGGACCCGAGCCTGCTGGCCAAGCCGGAGAACGCGATCTTCAAGAACGCCGGAAGCAACCTCGGTGACATGATCAGCAAGGACTCGTCGTTCCTCAAGACCGTTAGCCCCGAGCTAGGTAACCCGATCAAGCAGGCCTTCGCTGAGTCCGCTGTTCAGGTGTTCGCGTCGGCTGCGGTTGTGGTTGCTATCGCCTTCATCCTGACCTGGTTTGTCAAGGAAGTTGCGCTTCGCACCAAGAGCGGTGTGCAGGAGCAGGCAGAGGCCCGCGA
>JBEGRP010000183.1:0-2668 GCA_041180345.1 Actinomycetota bacterium
GGCGATCATTCTATCCATGACGCCCGGCGAACGGAAGCGCCCAGAGATACTCAATGCGCGTCGTCGCCAGCGCATCGCCCGCGGCAGTGGAAATTCCGTGACCGAGGTGAACAATCTCCTCCTGAGGTTCGGCCAGATGAGCCTGAACCGTGCATGAGTGAAGTTTTTGGGCAACCCGAACTGGTCGAAGCGCTAAAGGTTGCGGCAGCGGGAAGACATCATCTGCTGATGGTTGGCCCTCCTGGAGCTGGCAAAACCATGCTCGCCGAGAGGTTGCCAACGATCCTGCCTCAGCTGACGGTGGAGGAGGCATTAGAGGTGGCTGCCGTCAGGTCTATCGCGCACGTGGAGACTATAACGGGGCTTAGAACTCAACCACCATTCGAAGCGCCTCATCACAGCTCCTCGATGGTCGCGATGATTGGCGGTGGATCGGGCGTGCCCAAACCCGGACTCATTTCTATGGCCCACAATGGGGTTCTCTTTCTTGATGAGACACCAGAGTTTTCAAGCCAGACATTAGAGTCTTTGAGACAACCGTTGGAATCGGGCAAGGTAACAATCAACCGAGCATCTGGCAGCGCCTGGTTTCCAGCACGATTCCAGTTAGCCTTAGCCGCAAACCCCTGCCCATGCGGCAACTACTCTGCCAAGGGCAACCGGTGCACCTGCTCGCACACCCAGAGGGCTCGCTATCTTGCCAAGCTTTCAGGTCCGCTCTTAGATCGAATCGACATTCGCTTAGATGTGCGACCAGCAAGTAGCGGAGCGATTGCGGTTGGTAGAACCAGCCCAGGACCAACATCTGCTCAAATTCGAGAAGAAGTTCTTGAGGCTAGGCTGCGGGCTCGCCGTCGCTTGATCGAAACCGCTTGGCATGCCAACGCCGAGATACCCGGGGCTTATCTTCGAAAGCACCTTCGACCTCCAACCAGCGCTACTGCACGGCTAGACGCAGCTCTTGCTCGCGGGCACATCAGCATGCGGGCATACGACCGATGTTTGAAAGTGGCTTGGACAAGCGCAGACTTAGCGTCGCGCGATCACGTGACGGCTGAGGACGTTCTGTATGCCTTGAGTCTTCGAGGTAGTGTGCAACAGGAGCCAACATCGTGAGCCTTGCGAAGGCTTTGGTTAGCTGGAGCACTTGCACAGAGCCGGGAGATGAGGCTGCGGGCATGCTTCGCGAGGCTCTGGGTGCCGAACGTTCAATGGCCATGGTTCTAGAGGGTTCGGCAAGCAGGCTAATGGTTGCACTGGAAGCATCGGGTTATGCCGACCAAGGCACGTCAAGGTTTGGCGACGTTACTCGAGTGCTAGAAGACAGCCTGCAGCGATGGTTGCCTAGATTACGAAATTTCGATGCTGGTTTGTTGGTAAGCCTCTTGGAGTCAGGAAAACAGCCCTGGCTACACAATCAAAGTGAAAACTGGCCAACCCGGCTGGCAGATTTGGGCTGGGGAGAACCAGCCATGCTTTGGGTGAGCGGCTCTATTGAGTCTGTGGGCGAACTTGAGCGCTCGATTGCAGTTGTGGGCTCTCGCAGTTCCACCAGCTATGGAGAGTATGTGGCCAATGAACTGGTTGGGTGCCTCGCAGACAGCGGATATGCGGTGGTTTCCGGCGGAGCCATGGGAATCGACGGGGTGGCGCATCGCTGCGCTCTGGCTGCCGGGGCCACAACGGTAGCCGTGATGGCTGGGGGAGTAGACCGACTTTATCCTTCGGCAAACCGTGGTCTTCTACTCGAAATTACAAACAAAGGCGCCCTCGTTAGCGAGTTGCCGCCGGGAGCCAGCCCCACCAAGTGGAGGTTTCTGCAACGCAATCGATTGATTGCGGCAATGAGCCAGGCAACCGTGGTGATTGAAGCCGGATGGCGTTCAGGGTCAATGAATACCGCGAGCCATGCACAAAACCTCAATCGAGAAGTGGGGGCGTTTCCTGGGCCTGTTACCTCTCCCGCATCGGCAGGCTGTCACAGGCTGATCCGCGAGAAAAAAGCTGAGCTGGTTTGCAGCGGCGCTGATGTTCTTGAGCTGGTTACGGGCTCTAGCGCGCTTTTCGACTTGCCCTCGAGTTATTCAATCGGTCAACTAGAACAACGCGCCTTGGATGCGCTGAGCGACAAGCGAAGCGCAGTTTCTTCCATTGCAGCTCGGGCTGGGTTGACTCTCGGCGAAGCTCAGATGGCTCTGGCCAGCCTGCAACTTGATTCGCTGGCGGAGGGTTCTTACGAGGGTTGGCGCAAAACAGGCTCTAATCTCTGAGGTGTGGAGCAGAAACGAAAAGTACTCGAATACGCCGACCAGCTGCAGGCTGGGCGCGGGTACTCTGCCAACACCGTAAAGGGCTACATCGCAGACATTGAAGACTTTGTTGCCTTTCTGGACCGCCAAAAAGTTGCCGAGTTCTCCCACGTGAACCTGGAACACCTGCGCGATTGGCTATACGAACTCACCGAGCGAGGACTTGCCAAGTCGACCATGGCCCGCAAGAGTGCCGCAATCAGATCATTTACCGCTTGGCTGCATCGCACTGGGGTAACCGAAACCGACCCAGGTTTGAGACTTAGAACACCAAAGGCCGCAAGGTCGCTGCCCAAAGTGGTTTCGCGAGAGAGCCTCACCCAGGTATTCGAAACTTTAGATTCGCTTGCTACGCCGGA
>JBEGRP010000184.1:0-2649 GCA_041180345.1 Actinomycetota bacterium
ATGATCACCGAGCTGGAACAGCTCTGGCAGGTTCACCACTCCGAAGGTGCACCGCACGACGGGCCAACCCAGGGCAAGCGCATGGGTCAGGTTGCGGGTATCGCTGGCAGGTATGGATTCGGTGAAACTGCGATTGACTATGCGATCAACCACTGTGGTCTGTTCGGTCACGCAGACCCGGAAGAGTGGCGCGACATCATGCACCTGGTCTGGCACACCCACGGTAAGTTCTTCGGAATGCAAAATGGCGTCGAGCCAAGCACTCCGATTCCGGACATCCTGAAGGTTTACGCCGACGTTGGCTACACCGGCTCGATTAGCAGCGAATATGAGGGCTTCCACTGGGATAAGTGGAGCAATCCATTCGATCAGGTAGACGCACACCAGAAGTACATCCGCGAAATCATGGAAGGCTACGGCTACCAGGTAAGGACCAAGGCATAATGGCTACTCACGACACAATCCTCAACCAGAAGAGTCTGGCCGCTACCGGTAACGGTGCCAGTCTGGCGCTTACCGTTCCCTGGTATCGCTCGCTCTGGGTTAGCAGCATCAGCACCATCAGCGTGAACTTTGATGGAGTCGACATTCCCCAGGAAAAACTGAGCTTCCGCATCAACGGCAAGACCTTCAGCATGGAGGAAGTACCGAACCAGTGGGAAGAGCTTTGGTTTATGCAGGACCGCGCCTATTTGGACATCGATTTGGGTGCTTCTGCCTCCGTGGGCAGCGAACACAAGATTGTGTTCCACATCGAACTGCGCCTGCCATACATGCAGATCAAACCAGGCTTCTACCTGCCAAACATCGTTCACCAGACCGTCACACTGAAAGTGCAGGGCTAATCATGAATCAAGTTGCAACTAAGGCAAATTTCAAACTGGGCGTCACCCTCTACTCGTTCAGTGCAGAGTGGGCCGCCGGCCAGTACGACCTGGAGAGCATGCTTGCCCGTGTAGGTGAGCTTGGAATCGGACCGGGCGTCGAAATCATGGCCTCCCAGACCGTGCGCACCTATCCCCACACCGATGATGACTTCATCAAGCAGTGGCTGGGTCTTTGCGACAAGTATGGCTTCGAGCCATCAGCTTACGGAACCAACTTAGACATGGGCCGCAATCGCGCCAAGGAAATGACCTTTGATGAGGAATTCGACTTCGTACTAACTCAGATCGAGGCCGGAGCCAAGATGCGCTTCCCAGTCATCAAGATTCAGAGTGCTGGCAGTGAGCTGCTAGAGAAGCTGCTGCCTCATGCAGAGCGACTGAACGTCAAGTTGGGATACGAGATTCACGCACCGGAGGGTCCTAACACCCCGAAGATCATGAAGATCCGAGAAACCTACGACAAGATCGGTTCCCCTCTGCTCGGTTTCGTGCCGGACTTCTCTTCCACCATGCA
Organism: Actinomycetota bacterium; assembly: GCA_041180345.1. Lineage (GTDB taxonomy): Bacteria > Actinomycetota > Actinomycetes > Actinomycetales > Microbacteriaceae > Rhodoluna. The sequence continues at coordinate 1,402 of JBEGRP010000184.1, forward strand.
CAGCATGGGACGTACCATGCTCCAGGCATTCCGCGACAAGGGGCTTGATGAGGCTGCAATCTCAAAGGTGCAGGAGGTATGGCTGAAGGACACCCCAGTGTTCGAGCGCATCACCGAGTTCGTCAACTACCTGGAAGGTCGCGGTCTAGACCCGAACATGCTCGGCCCATTCGGTCGTATGGCGTTCAACATGAATGGCCACATTGCGCCCGAAGAGTGGAATGACATCATGGGACAGATTGTGCACGTCCACGCCAAGTTCTTCGACATGAACCCAGACGGGCAGGTGGACGCAATCGACTACCCGAAGCACGTCCGCATCCTTGCCGAGGGTGGCTATGACGGCTACATAAGCAGCGAGTGGGAGGGCCACGCCTTCGCCGACCTCGGTGTCATGGACCCGTTCATCGTGGTCAAGCAGCAGCAAGACCTGATGAAGAAGCACATGTAGTTTGAAACCAGACGAGAGGACCTCCAAATGGCAGCACAGCAGCAGTCGACGCACCCAGTAACCCTGTTCACCGGACAGTGGGCAGATCTTCCGTTCGCCGAGGTGGCGCGTCTGGCCTCCGAGTGGGGCTATGACGGACTGGAAATTGCCACTAGCGGAGATCACCTCGATCTGGTTCAGGCGGAGGAAAACCCGAAGTACTTGCAGGAACGTCTGGACATCCTGAACAAGTACAACCTGAAGGTGTACGCAATCAGTAACCACCTGTCTGGTCAGGCGGTATGCGACAACCCGATCGATTTCCGACACCAGGCCATTCTGCGTCCTTATGTTTGGGGTGACGGCGACGGAGAAGGTGTTCGGCAGCGTGCCGCCGAGGACCTAAAGCGCACCGCTCGCGTTGCTCGCAAGCTGGGCATCGACACGGTCGTGGGATTCACCGGTAGCAGCATCTGGCAGTACGTGGCGATGTTCCCGCCAGTGCCGGCCAGTGCGATCGACGCGGGCTACGAAGACTTTGCGGCTCGGTGGAACCCAATCCTGGATGTCTTCGACAGCGAAGGAGTGCGCTTCGCGCACGAGGTGCACCCTGGAGAGATCGCCTACGACTACTGGACCAGTGTCCGCACCCTCGAGGCCATCAACCACCGCGAAGTTTTTGGTTTCAACTGGGATCCTTCGCACATGATGTGGCAGAACATCGATCCGGTTGGCTTCATCATGGACTTCAAGGACCGTATCTACCACGTGGACTGCAAGGACACTCGCCTGCGTTTCAAGAACGGTCGCGCCGGAGT
>JBEGRP010000185.1:0-2645 GCA_041180345.1 Actinomycetota bacterium
AAACGAGAAGAATGGCCAGCCAGTAACCGGGGATAGAGAAGAAGGCGTTGGAACTGGTGTTGATGATTCGGTCCAGGAAGCCACCGCGCACTGCGGCAATCACACCTGCCAAGACTCCAAAAATCGAAGTCACAATGATGGCACCGAAACTAAGGCTGGCGGTAACTTCAAGCCGGATTGGTAAGTCCGACGCGATCGGAATTCCGTCAGCGTAGGACTCTCCGAAGTTGCCTTGAAAAAGTTGCCCCAGCCAATCGGTGAACTGGATGAAGAGCGGCTTGTGCCACCCGATGCTCTCATCAAAGGCCCAGATGACCTCCTTTGAAGCCCCCATACCCTTGACGATCTGCCCGGGGCTTCCCGGCATCAGGTGAACAAAGACGAAGCTGAGAAGGCCAGCCAGGAGAAGGGTCATCAAACCCATCAAGAGGCGGTTCAGGATAAGCCGCAGGACCATGTTTATTGCCTTAGAAAGTTAGCGATGGGGGCTCGCCTAACGGCGAACCCCCACCACTTGGTTGTTACTTGCTCTGGATGCTAATCAGCATTGGATTCAAGTTGTCGAATCCAACTGTTGGCTGCTTGATCGAGAACTTGTTGTAACCGATGTAGCCGAAGCCCTCCATGTAAGGCATGACCCAGGCCTCGTTAACCAGGGCGTTGTTCAGCGCCTTCAGGTTCGACGAACTAGGGTTACCCAACGATGCGTAGGTCGCACCTTCGATGGCGGCATTCTTGGTGTGGAAGATGTTGGCAAATCCGTTCAGGATTACACCAACGGCGAAGCCGGCTGGGTTTGCGTTTACGGTGTTGAAGTTACCGAATGGCTGGCTGACAACCGCACCGAACAGCTCGTCGGTGTTTGCTGCCAACTTGAACTTCAGGGTTACGCCTACCTTTGCCCACTGAGCAGCCAGGGCGGTCCAGAATGGGATCTCGCCTGGGTTACCTGCGATGGTGCTGACGGTGAGGCTGCGCGATCCGGCATCTGCCAACAACTGCTTCGCTTTAGTTGGGTTGTAGGCGTAGGTGCTGTCTAGGTCGGCGTCAAAGCCAGCCTGGCCCTTAGGGATCCAGTTTGCAGTTGGACGGTTGCCCTTGAACAGCGCCTTGACCAGTGCAGCACGGTCGGTGGCGTAAGAAAGGGCCAAACGAACGTTCTTGTCTGCAACAGGCGGGTTTGGACCCGGTGGGTTCATTCCACCGTTCCAGAACTGGAGCCAGAAGACGTTTCCTCCCTGAGTTACCAGACCAGTCTGGCGCTCCTGCAGCAGTGCGATGGTGGAACCATTCAGGTTCACGGCAATGTCCGACTGACCGGTTGCAACAGCGTTAGCCTGTGCCTGAGGGTTGCTGTAAACCTTGTAAACCAGGTTGCTGTAACCGTACTTTGCGGCGTTCCAGTAGCCGGCGTTCTTGACCAGCTTGTAGGTGTTGCCCTTGATGGTTCCAGCCTTCACCAGCGTGTAGGGACCGCTGCCCACTGGCGCAGTTCCTAGCTTGTTATTGATGGTCGCCTGCGAACCAGCCACGATCATTCCGGAAGCACCGGTGAATAGCTTGGCAGCGTTTGCCTGGGCCTTTGCGAAGGTCACAGTCACCGAGCTGGAGTCCGCGGTTACCGACTTGATCTCGGCTGCACCGCCGGCCACGAATGGCTGCAGAGCTGGGTAGTCGGTCTTCTTGTCGGTAAAGACGCGGCTGAGGTTGGCCTTGACCACGTCTGGGGTAAGTGCCGAGCCGTCAGAGAACTTCTGGCCGGTGCGGATTACCATGTTGATGCTCAGGTTATCTGATGGCTGGCTGGAGGAAACGGCAGCACCTGGAGTTACGCCACCCTTGCCATCCAAGAAGAACAGCGAGTCGTACAGCGCCTCGTAGAACAGGCGCTGACCGGCCGCATAAAGTACTGGGTCGTAGCCGTTTGGGGCTGGGTCGGAGTCATATCCGATGGTTAGGGTCTTGGTGGCGGCCTGTGCTGGCATCGCGATGCCCGAGACGCCGACTGCAACCATGGCTGCAGCGGCAAGGCTGGCAACCATTCTGCGAATCAGTGGCTTGTTCATTTCTCTCCTACTAGTTGAGCGTCGTTGCGCAACGCCTGTTTACCCGCAGTTCACGGGTCTAAGAAATAAAGTAAGCCACTCTCACCTTGAAGCGTTTCAGATTAACGCTTTCGTTACCATAAGCCGACTAATGTGTTGTATCCAAAGATCGATAACTAAATAAGGCCGTTCCTCCCAGCTATGGGTTATCTGGGCACCTGGTTTTCATCTAACTTAGCTTCTCGCTACTACTGAGAGCTGAAGGCGGCGTCGAACGACGCCTCCGGGAGTTTCCAAAGCAACGAACGGATGAAGCCAACCGCCTCGGCGGCACCGTGCAGTCGATCCATGCCGGCGTCTTCCCACTCCACCGAAATTGGCCCCTTATAACCGATGGCATCCAGAGCTCGGAATGAGTCCTCCCACGGCACGTCACCGTGGCCAGTCGAAACGAAGTCCCAACCGCGACGAGGGTCGGCCCAAGCCAGGTGGGATCCCATCACTCCGGCGCGACCGTTCTTGAAACGCAGGCGAGTGTCCTTGCAGTCCACGTGGTAGATACGGTCCTTGAAGTCCATGATGAAGCCAACCGGATCGATG
>JBEGRP010000186.1:0-4000 GCA_041180345.1 Actinomycetota bacterium
TGGGCTCTTCCCCAGGATGGTGCGACCCCACTCAACTCCGGTTGCCTCCAGCTCGGTGTGCGGAACCACACGGTTCACCACACCCAGTTCGTAGGCTCGCTGGGCATCGTAGGTCTCGGCGAGGAAGAAGATTTCGCGGGCAAATTTCTGACCGACCTGCTTTGCAAGGTAGGCACTGCCGTAGCCGGCGTCGAAGGAACCCACATCGGCATCGGTCTGCTTGAAGCGAGCGTGCTCCGCCGACGCGATTGAGAGGTCTGCAATCACGTTCAGGGAGTGTCCGCCGCCCGCGGCCCAACCCGGAATTAGGGCGATAACAACCTTAGGCATAAAGCGAATGAGGCGCTGAACTTCGAGGATGTGAAGGCGCCCGGAACGAGCCTGGTCCACGCCGGCTGCGGACTCATCAGCGCTGTACTGGTAACCGTCTTTGCCGCGAACGCGCTGGTCGCCGCCACTGGAAAAGGCCCAGCCGCCATCCTTCACCGAGGGGCCGTTGCCGGTCAGCAGCACTACGCCTACCTTGGAATCCTCGGCCGCGTGCGTGAGGGCCTGCATCAACTCGTCCACCGTCTTCGGGCGGAACGCGTTGCGAACCTCGGGGCGGTTAAATGCCACGCGAACAATGCCCAGCTCGTTGTGCCGGTGGTAGGTGATATCGGTCAACGCCTCGAAGCCGGGCACCTGGTGCCAGATCGATGCGTCAAACAGCTGAGAAACCTGCTGGGTCATGCTTCTAGACTAACTGTTGTGCCTGTTCAGCCGAAAAGCGAGAACGCCACAGCCGCAGCCCAAGCGCTGAGCACGGCCCACGTGGTGAGCATTCCAATGCGCACAAAATTCCGCGGTGTATCCCAACGTGAGGCACTGTTATTTCAAGGCACCGAGGGCTGGGCGGAATGGTCCCCCTTCACCGAGTACGGCGACGAAGAGGCGGCTATCTGGCTGACTGCAGCCCTGTCTTTTGCGAATGATCCACTCCCCGAAAGCCGACGCAGCGCCATAGGAATTAATGCCACTCTGCCGGCAGTTGGCCCGGATGAAATCGGAGTCACCCTCCGCCCATTCGGCCAGTTCCGAACCGCCAAGATCAAGGTTGCCGAGCCAGGCCAAACCCTGGATGACGACATTGCCCGAATCACAAAAACTCACGAACTCTACCCTTCGGCGCGGCTGCGGCTTGATGCCAACGGGGGTTACTCGGTGGCTGATGCAATCGAACTTGGTTACCGACTGGTTGATGCCGGCATCGATCTGGACTACTTCGAACAACCGGTGAAAACCATTGCCGAACTAGCCGAGGCACGAATCGCATTGAATCGAATCGGCATTAAAGTCGCTGCCGACGAGTCGGTTCGCAAGGTCTCGGACCCGATGGCGGTTGCCATGGCTGGCGCAGCGGATCTGCTCGTAATTAAGGCCGCTCCACTAGGAGGTATCCAACGGGCTCTCGATGTGGTTGCTCAGTCTGGTCTGCCGGCGGTAATCAGCAGCGCGCTGGACACCTCGGTGGGAATCAGCATGGGGCTCTACCTGGCCTCGGCGCTGCCCAAATTGGAGTTTGACTGTGGCCTAGGGACGGTGGCGCTGCTAGCCGATGATGTGACCGAAGAACCACTGGTGCCCGAGGATGGGCAGCTTACGGTTCAGCGGGTCAACCCGAGTGAGGCAAAGTTGCAGCAACTTGCGGCTTCGCCCGAGCGCACCGAGTGGTGGCTGGCACGTCTGGAGCGCTGCCTAAAACTGGTTTAGGGATTTGGGACTGGGGCTATTTCAGACCCGAGTAGACGTGAAGCCCCTTGAAGAAAATGTTCACGATGGTGAAGTTGAACAGAATCGCAGCGAAGCCAACGACCACCAGCCAAGCCGACCGCTTTCCGCTCCAGCCGCGGGTTGCATTGGCGTGAAGATAGCCGGCGTAGATGGTCCAGATGATGAAAGTCCAGACCTCCTTGGTGTCCCAACCCCAGTAGCGGTGCCAGGCGCGCTCTGCCCAGATCGCGCCCGCAATCAGCGTGAAGGACCAGAGGATGAAGCCGATGATGTTGAAACGATAGGAGGTCTGCTCCAGTCGCTCCTCGGTGGGGAAGAGTCCCAGCATGCGCTTGAAGGTCTTGAAAACCTTGTTGCCGCCAAGCTTCTTTGGCGGGTTCTGCACCCAGCCGGCAGTCTTGAAGAGGTACGCGATTGAGAGAGCCGCGGCGATGTTGAAAAACGCCGTTCCCAGAATCGCAACGGTCACGTGGATCAGCAGCCAGTAGGACTGCAGGGCCGGCATAAGCGACTTTGCCTGCACGTACCACAGTGTGGTTGCAAGGCCGAGTGCCAAGGTCACAAATCCGGTGATGAGCACACCGATGAAACGGATGTCCTTGCGGAAGAACTGGGCAACCGCGAAAATCGCCACCGCAACAAATGTGCTGGTGATGGTGAACTCATACATGTTGGCCCATGGCACTCGCTGCACCGCGATACCACGACCGATTACTCCGACGGCCTGGAACAGAACCGCCACGATAGTCAGCCAGATGCCCACGGTCTCTAGTCGACCAGCGGTGGCGCGAACCTTCGACTTGGTGCTGGCTGCACGAGCCAGATTCATCGAGAGCACCACAAATGCGGCCGCGTAGAACAGCATCGCGGCAGGCATAGATTCCCAACTGGGTGTAGCGAGAAAGCGCTTCGTCCAGATGTACCGGGGTCATTCGGTGTCCTTACCTTGTTCGGCGTTCTGAGGCGCACTCTTCTTGCTCGGGGTCAGCTGCGAACTCACGTCGGCAACCACCTTCTCCAGCAGCGGGTCGTCACCGCGAGCCAGGGCAGCAACCTGGAATCCATCCTCGGTGAGCTTGACCCAAACCCGTCGGCGTGGGATGACCAGCGACATGATTAGTCCAGCCAAAGAGAACAGAGCGAAGAACAGAACCCATCCCTGCCCAGGGTTGTAGTCAACATCCAGCGACGCGTAACGACGCAGCGAATCGAACGAAACCGAGCCCAAGCCATTGGGCAGGTTAGCGCTCTCGCCCGGCTTCAACTGGATTCCCTTCACTCCAGTCTTTCCGCCGGTCAGCTGCTTCAGGCCGTGGACCTGCAGTGAGAAAGCATTGGACGGAATGCCGGAGTCCAGCCCCAAGTCGCCCTCGTAGACGTTCATGGTCAGCAGCGGATTGGCGTTGGCGGGGAACACCGAGGTGAAGGCTTTGGTCTTCAGCTGCCCAGCGGTCGGATAGAAAAACGAGAGGATTCCGAACTGCTTTGGTTTGGCATCCGGAACCTTGATCACACCGAGCGAAGTCATGTTGGAGTCCTGGGGCAGGTAGATCACCGGACCACTGAAGGCGATGTGGCCCTTGCCGTCGCGAATCGTGATTACCGGAGCGTAGCCGTTGCCCGATAGGTACACCTTGGCACCCGGAATCTCGGCCGGCTCGTTCACCTGAATTGTCTTGCTCAGCACCTGGTCGGAACCCCGCTCGCGGATGTCCACCGCAGCCTTGAACCAAAGCGGAGTTCCGGTGTTGGTGGCGTTGGAAATGTCGTACTTAACCTGGAAGGTCTTGAGCGTCATGCTGAAGGCAGGCAGCATCGATTCATTGAACGCAATACCGGGGTTGAAAGAGTCGTAGCCTGCCAGGTTATTGACGAAGGTATCGCCTTCAACCAGGATTCGCTGGCCGCTGTAGCTGTAGGCTCCGCCAAAACCAACAGCAATCAACAACCCAACCAGCCCCATGTGGAAGATCAAGTTTCCGGTCTCGCGCCAGTAACCTCGTTCGGCTGCCACCGAGTTTTCATCCACCGAGACGCGATAACCCTGACGCTTCAGCAAAGCTCGTGCCGACTCCAGCAAGCCGCTGCGCTGCTTCGGCTTGAGGCTGCCCTCGGTGAAGGCAGGCATGCGCTTCAGGTTGGTTGGCGTTGCCGCGGGCGGGGCCAGCACTGCCTTGGCATGAACGCCGATACGGGGAATCACGCAGCCGATCAGCGAGACAAACAA
>JBEGRP010000187.1:0-2623 GCA_041180345.1 Actinomycetota bacterium
CTTCAGGACCTCGCCACGAGCCTCGGTGATTGGCTTACCCATCTCTTTGCTGATCAGAGTGGCGTGTGCCTCTACTTCGTCGCGCAGAATCTGACCAAGCTTGCGGAGTGCGGTGGCGCGGGTCGAGATCTCCGAGTGGCGCCAAGCTTTTTGAGCGGCAACGGCGTTGTTCAGAATCGCATCCAGCTGCTCCTCGGTCTGTGCCGGGTAGTCAACCAGTTTCGCTCCGGTGGCTGGGTTGGTGGTGCTTACGACGCTCAATTAGTGTCCTTCTGAAACGGTGCGACGGGCGCGTGGGATGGTGTGGCCCGGGCTAACAGTTGGAACAATCGGGTTCCAAAGCGTGCCTAGACCCTCAACAGTCATGGTAACAACGTCGCCGGCCTGTAGCGGACGCGGGTTTTCTCGGGACTTGGCCTTGGCCCAGTGTTCGGCCAGCGAACCACCGTGGGCGGTGCCGGAGGCGAGTACGTCGCCGGCACCAACATAGGAGCCGCGGCTGCTGTGCGAGATCAGTTCCTCGAAGCTCCAAGACATGAACTTCAGGTTGTATTCGCCCATCACGGTTCCGTTGACGCTGACCGACATTGGCAGGTCGTAGCGATCGCCGTCACGGTACTGCTCCAGCTCATCAGGAGTGGTGATCCAGGGTCCGAGGGAGGTGGCGAAGTCCTTGCCCTTCGATGGACCAAGGCCGACCAGCATCTCGCGAGACTGAATGTCGCGAGCCGACCAGTCGTTCAGGATGCAGTAGCCGGCGATTAGGTCCTTGGCTTCTTCAGGGGTGACATCGACCGCTGGCTTGCGCAGAATCACTGCCACCTCAAGCTCGTAGTCCATTGCCTGCGTCAGTGGTGGAACCGGGATCGGCTCGCCGGAAGCCTTGACGGTGTAAGGGTTGATGAGCAGCGAAACCGGAGTCTCATACCAAGACTCTGGAACACTGCCGTCGCCCGGCTCACTCTTCTTCATGCCGGCGATGTGGCCCTCGAAGGTCACGAAATCACGCAGCACGCGTGGTTCGACTGGTGGAAGCAGCTTGACCTTGTCGATGTCGATCACGTGGTTGCGACCGGCCTGCAGCTCTAGCTCATCGCGATCCTTGCGAGGCAGATTCAGGATCTCCAGAACGCTCTTATTGGTGGGGATTGACATCACTTTGCCGTGACGGAAAATACCCACGTGAGCGAATCCGTTGGATTCGTAGCGCAGCAGTTTCATCGGGGTTCCTTAGAAGTCGAGGGTCTCGTAGAAGTCGCGCTGGCGAACTTCCAACTCTGGGATCGCCATACCGAGAGCCCACTCCTTGAAGTGCTCGTACTCGGCATGTGCCTTGAAGGCTGCCTCGTCCTTGTAAACCTCAAAAATGCGGAAGGTGTTTGGGTGGGCAGGGTCCTGGTAGGCCTGGTAGTAGATGTTGCCCTCCTCGGTGCGCGAGGCTGGCGAGAGGTGCTTCAGTGCCTCGGCAACGATGTGGGCCGAACCCTCTTTGGCGGTCCAGGTTGCTGCGCATACAAATGCCATGATGTTTCCTTATTTCAGTCGAATTGCTGGTGGTTGAAAGTCCGAGGAGTCGGCCGGGTGGTACTCGTGTGGCACCGGGAAGTCTGCGGCTGCCCAGCCCTCGATGGTTCCCGAGTTTTCGTACTCGAAGGTGTTGAGGATTCGGCGTGCACTATCCACGGTGTAGTCGAACTCGGTGTCGAAGAAGGCCTTGATCAGGGCCAGCGACTGAGCTTCGTCGGCGAAGTCGGTAGGGATAACCAACACCGAGGCGTTGTTCAGGGTGCGTCCGGCAATCACCTGGGGCACCGAGTAACCACCGATTACCCGAGCACCGTTCACCTTATTTGCGGCGATGATTTCGCCATTGCCGTCGGCGCCAACGATAATGCCCTTGACGTCTTCGGCCTGGTCCTCGCTCTTGAGCACTTCTTCGGCCACTCGAACCGCCCAAAGCACGTAGTCGTCGCCCTTGTCGAACTGCTCCGCCGCGTGCCAGACCACTTCGTGGCCGCGCTCGGCCAGCCAGGTCTGCAGCGCTCGGGCACGTTCATAGCCGTGCCAGTCAGCTCCGAGATGGATCTTCATGATGACCCCTGCCTGTCTTTAGGGATTAGATCGGGGACGCTACGAACATGCCCTTGTCAACGTCGTTGAAGCTCTCTCGAGCGACGAACTCGCTGAACTGGTTCGCGGTGCCCCACTGGTCCTGAGTCGAAACCTGGGTGACGTCTAGGCTGCGTGGAACCCAGGTGTTCTCGTCCGGAATGGTTTCCAATTCGGTGGTGTACTCAACGGTGTTACCCGCTGGGTCGATGAAGTAGGCGAAGGTGTTGTCGCCTGCGTTGTGGCGACCTGGACCCCAGACCATGCGGGTTCCGGCGCGCAGAATCTTTCCGGCACCGCGCATCCACTCTTCGACACCGCGCATCTCGAACGAAACGTGGTGCAGCGAATAGTGCGGACCCTGAACGATTGCCAGCGAGTGGTGCCAGCTGTTGCAGCGCATGAAGTTCATGAGCGGACCCATGTGAGGGTGCTCGAGGCTGTCACTGATGGCGAATGCGAAGTGCTCGATGTACCAGTCGGTGGTTGCCTTGAGGTTCACAGTGTTCACAAC
>JBEGRP010000188.1:0-2611 GCA_041180345.1 Actinomycetota bacterium
TGTCACATCCGCTCCCCGAGCTCCAATACAGCTGCACCCTGGCCATGAGCCGTCGCGCCTTCCCAGGCCTGGACTCGCACCGCCTTCCCGCGGTGGCTTATCGGGTGGGCTGGGAGGAATTCAAGCACCACGACGCCCTCGAGGATTCTCGTGCCTGCGCCGAGATTGTGATCTACATAGCCGGTCGCCAGGGTGAGGGTTCTGGGCTAGACGAAGTTTTGGCAGCGACCAACCAGAAGCTCAAGCCGCTTCACAAACCGGTCACCACCGACTAAATGTCACACCAGGGTGCGATACTCGCATCATGGAAATTGTTCTTCTCGTAATCGGGCTCGCAGTCGGCGCAGTTGCTGGCTATTTCATTGCTGCCAGCCGCAGCAAGGGCACCGAGTTCAAGACCTTCGAAGCCGAATTCGCTGGCGCCCAGGCCCGCGCCGACCAGCTGCAGAAGCAAGTCGACCAGATGGAAGCCGCTCGACTAGCCAAAGAAGCGAAAGAACAGGAAGAGAATCGCCTTCTCACGGCCCTAGCCCCGGTTCGAGAGAACCTGTCGAAGATGCAGGATGCCGTCACCAAAATGGAAGCGGAGCGCATCGAGCAGGTGACAACCCTCAAGGATGCAATTCGAGAATCGCTCGAGAGTGACCGTCAGCTTCGCGCTCAAACCCAATCTCTCGCTGCCGCCCTTTCCAGCAATAGCGTCCGTGGCGTCTGGGGTGAGGCTCAGCTGCGTCGTCTGGTTGAGCTGGCCGGCCTCCTGAAGCACGCCGATTTCGACGAACAAGCCACCATTACCGCCGGCCGCGCGGACATGATCATCAATCTGCCGGGCGGAAAGCAGCTGGCGATTGACAGCAAGGTCCCCTACAACTCTTACCAAGAAGCATCACAAATTAGCGACCTAGCCGAAGGCGCAGAAAAGGCACGTCGCGAGGTTCTCCTGAAGGAGCACGTGAAGGCCGTGCGTGGCCACATTGATGCACTCGCAGGAAAGGCCTATTGGTCTGCACTCAATGCCAGCCCGGACTTTGTAGTTTGCTTCATTCCAAGCGAGTCACTGCTGTCGGCTTCTCTCGAGGCAGACCCTAGCCTGTTGGAGTACGCCTTCGGAAAGAACGTTGCCCTGGCCTCCCCGGTCAGCCTATTTAGCGTGCTGAAGACCATCAACTACATCTGGCGCCAGAATGTCGACGAAAACCAGGTGCGCAGCATGATCAAACTCGGCCACGAGCTGTACGAGCGCGTTGGTGTCATCGCAGACCTGGCAGACAAACTCGGACGCAGCATTCTCGGATCCGTGAACGCCTATAACAAGTTCGTTTCAAGCTTCGAGAGTCGATTCCTCGTTACAGCTCGAAAGTTAAACAATCTGGATGAGAATCAACTCGCAACTGATGTGATCGAGGCCCCGAAAGTGGTCGAAGATGCCCCTAAACAAATCACCGCAGCGGAGGCCATCGAGGCCAAGACGGGCGAATTGGACGAGTAAGACCAAACTCTGCTGATACCGATATGTAAACAGCTCAAAAACGACTGATTCCGAAGGAACAAGCCCTCCAGCATTACCTGTGGCACCGCTTACAAAGGTTATACTTTTGTACTAGAAGCGTGCCTACAAAGGTGTTTGCCGCACACTGCGTCAGCAGTATTCAGGCAGTCCCCCAATGTATTCGAGGAGTTCCTCATGACCGGCATCGCAAAAGGGCCAACAGTAGTTACCCTTACCCCGGCCCCAGTCTTGGACCGTACCTACTTTGTCCACGATCTGATTCCCGGTGGAGTCAACCGCGCCGATGGCGTAGGCGAGGAACTCGCCGGCAAGGGCATCAACGTTAGCCGCGGTCTTTCGCTGGCCAACATCAACGCTCCCGCAGTAGTGCCAGTCGGCAAGGGTGACCCTGCAGTAATCGCCCGCACCGGCAGTGAACACTTCGTAAAGCCTTTGTGGGTAGAGGGAACCCTCCGCGTTTCCACCACGATCATCGAGCACCACGGCACCACCACCCGAATCACCGAGCCGCCACGCCCCCTCACAGCTGAGGACTGGGCCGCAGTTATCGACTTGACCGAACAGACCGTCATCGAAAATGACGCCAAGTGGCTGGTTGTCGCAGGTGCGCACCCGGTAGACAAGTACACCGGTGAGTTCATTGACATGACTCCACTGTTCGACCGCATGGACAAGCTTGGTGTACGTGTTGCCATGGACACCAGCGGCAAGCCTCTCATCACCTGGGCTCAGAGTGGTCGTCCAGCCATCATCAAGCCAAACGCCGAGGAACTTGCGTCTGCTGTTGGGCGCACCCTGAAGACGGTGGGCGACGTCCTGGATGCAGCTACCGAGCTTTGCGAGCATGGAATTGAGGCGGTTCTTGCTTCCATGGGCTCGGACGGCATCATTGCTGTCACCCGCGGCGGTGCAATCGGCGCACGTACCGACAAGGTCAAGGTCTCTAACACCGTTGGCGCTGGCGATGCAACACTTGCCGGTTTCCTTTCCTACGTTTCGACTCACCCGCTGGCCGAAGGCCAGGAGGTTCAGGGGGTCGGATTCGATGTCGTAAACGGAATTCAGATGGCCGTCCGCTGGGGTGCCCACAAGGTACAGCAG
>JBEGRP010000189.1:0-2606 GCA_041180345.1 Actinomycetota bacterium
GCCACTCGAATGGCTTTGCTCATTTAGTTGTCTTCCTTATTTTCCAAGTCCAATTGCAACACCAAATTCCGCTGGCGCGAAATGGCTGCGCAAAACTACGTCACCCACGACTATCACGGCTGGGGATCGCACTCCGCGTGCTTCCGCCACCGAGGCAATGGTCGCGAGGGTTCCAAAACTCACTCGCTGATTTGTCGAGTAGCCATCTTCGATGATGGCAACCGGGCAATCCGCACCGCGCTCGCCGGCCGCCAGAGCGGTTGCGCTCTGCGCCAGGGCGCTGACACCCATCAGAATCACCACAGTGTGGTCGCGACCACCGGAAATGCTTCCGACGCCCTCGTGGCCGGTGACCACGGTGAAGCCAGTGGCAACGCCACGGTGAGTGACTGGGATACCGGCGGCGGCCGGCACCGAAATCGCGCTGGTAATTCCAGGAAGAACCTCGACCTCAACGCCGTGGTCAACGCAGTAGTCCAGCTCTTCGCCACCGCGACCCAGAACGTATGGGTCTCCGCCCTTCAAGCGCACCACACGGTTGCCAGCCAGGGCCTGCTGAACCAGAATGCGGTTGATCTCGTCTTGCGGAATCGGGTGGTGATCCGGCAACTTACCCACGTTGATGATCAGCGCATTGGGTGCCAACTCATCAAGCAGCGCGGTTGGACCGAGGCGGTCGGCTACTACGACATCGGCCGCCTTGAGCAGGGCGAGACCGCGCGCGCTGATTAGGCCGATGTGACCGGGGCCACCGCCGACCAAAGCTACTGTTCCGGCCGCTTGCGGCGCACCGATCAAGGATATCGGGGCTGTTTCGGCCGCGCGTTCGCGCTGCGGCTGAGCCGAAAGTGCTCCGGACTCAAGCAAGGCGGCGATGGAATCACGAAGAGCCATCGATCGGCGCGGGTCTCCCCCACCGAAGGAAGCAACCGTCATTCCATCATGCCTAGCGACTGCCGGAACCCAAGCACTAGAGTCCTCGGCGACCGAGGCGTTTACACACAGGATACGGTTGGCATCGCACTCGGCGGTCACCGCGGCATCCACCTCGGCAACACCGGTAGCGGTGTGAACCAGCCAGGCACCGATGGTATCTCCGGCGGAGAATTCACGCCGGTGCCAAGTGATTTGAGCTGTCAATGCTAGGTCGGCAAGTTCGGCACTGACTACGGGTGAAATGACCACAACATCGGCCGCGGCGGCTAGGAGGCCCTTGACCCGACGGGTACCCACAGCGCCGCCACCGACGACAAGCACGCGCTTGCCTTCGAGGCGGAGTCCGAGTGGGTAGATGCTCATTGCTAGATTGCGAAGTCGTTCTGTGCGGTGTGAATACCGGCAGCCAGGGTTGCACCATCCTGCGGATGAATCAGCAGGAATGCTCCCGAGCGACGGTTCTGGGCATAGTCATCGATTGGCACCGAGGTGGCCAAGCGAAGGCTGGCGTGACCGATGTCATTGATCTCCAGCTTGTCGGCTGGGTCGATTGCCAAGGTGTCCAGGTTGCGGCGACCCTCGATCGCCGAGACCATGACCTGAGTGGTCACGGTTCCGGTCTTCAGCAGCAGGCGCTGACCCGCAACCAGCGGACGTGGGTCCAGCCAGAAGAGTTCACCAGAGATGTTATTCACCGGCTCGGCGAGGGTTCCCGCAGCGGCAATAACCGCACCGCGAGCGAGGTCAAACTGGTCAGCCAGTTCAAGCGCGATCGACTGCGGTGCGAAGGCGGTCTCAACCTGCTTCTCGGCGATAGCGATACCGGTGACGGTGGTCTTGAAGCCGCCCGGGTAGAGTTCCACCTGGTCGCCCACCGAGACCGAACCCGACGAAATCTGACCCAGGTAGCCGCGGTAGTCGCGCAGTTCCTCGGCGCGGTCGGCAACCGCTGGAGCCAAACCGCCCTGCGGCCGCAGCACATACTGTACTGGCAGACGGAATGGGTCATCCTTGCGCTGCAGGTCATCAACCGCAGGCAGGGTCTCGAGCAACTCCAGCAGAGTTGGACCCTGGTACCAATCGGTGTGAGCGGAACGCTCAACGACGTTATCTCCAACCAGTGCAGATACCGGGATAGCGTGAACACCGCTGAGGTTTAGCTCGGAGGTGATGCGGCCCAGCTGCGCCAACACGTCGTTGAAAACGTCCTGACTGTAGTCGACCAGGTCAATCTTGTTCACGGCGACGATGACGTTTGGAACGCGAAGCAACTGAACCACCGAGAGGTGGCGACGAGTCTGCTCCAGAACTCCATTGCGGGCATCGATCAGAACAATCACGGCGTCTGCTGTGGCGGCTCCGGTAACCATGTTGCGCGTGTACTGCACGTGACCCGGGCAGTCCGCGAGGATGAACGAACGCAGCGCGGTGCTGAAGTAGCGGTAGGCAACGTCGATGGTGATGCCCTGCTCGCGCTCGGCGCGGAGTCCGTCGGTCAGCAGCGCCAGGTCCAGGCCACCGGCGTCTCCGCCGAAGCCACGCTCGGCACTGGTGCGAGCCACCGACTCCAACTGGTCAACCAGGATGCTCTTGCTGTCATGAAGCAGACGACCCACGAGTGTGCTCTTGCCATCGTCCACCGAGCCCGCGGTAGCGAAGCGGAAGAGGCC
>JBEGRP010000190.1:0-2591 GCA_041180345.1 Actinomycetota bacterium
AGCAGCGGCCCTAACCGGCATAGAAACCAGCGACAGGTTTGGATGTTGGCTCAAATAGTTTTGCAAAAGTGGCGCCAAGCCCCTGGCCAGCCAAACTTTGGTGGCGGTTCGGCCTCTGTCTTTGAAGGCGATAATCGCTGAGGCGGCAGCCGAGTGGAGGTCCATCGCGGCCCAACCAGAAATCGGGCCACGAGTTGCCTGCCTGGGAACCGTTTCAAAGAGGCGCTTGCAACCCGCGCAGATGAGTGAACCGACCGCGCTGCAACAGATGCATGAAGTGGGGACAAACGCATCTAGGAGTTGCAGGCGCAGCCGGGTCACAAATCGATTGTGCGGGCGCAGCAAGCATCGCGGTGATGATTGCTAAAAGATGTGGATAACCCTTAGTCGGGGTAGCGAAGACTTAGAACATTCGCTGCAACGCTGTTCCAGATTGAGCTGCGCGAAAGTACCGCTGTGCCATCAGTGAGCAGAATGTAAACGGCTGGCGCAGCAGTTGAGGCCACGATAGAAACGCCGTCCGAGATTGCGGAGTAGCTCACGCTTTCTCCACCAATCGTGTGGGTTACCGCTCGAACCGAGGTTGAGCTGATTTTCATGAGCATAGAAACATTGCTGCTGTCAGCCCAGGTAATAGCAATAGCAGTGCCCTGCTCGAGTGGAAGCTTTACCCCTCGGCCGAGAGAAGTGGGTGCACCCTTGGCGTTTCGAACAATCGGAAGAATCCACACTCCATTGCGATCACCACTGGAAAGCACCGCAACGCGAGAGCCGTCGGGACTGATAGCGAACGAAGAAATGCTGCTGTTCACGTATGCCGACGTGGAAAGCCTGATGCGATTCTGGGCTGGGTCTGAAATGAACCAACTGGAATTGACGGCATTGGTGACCGTCCAGAGGTAGTTTCTGTTGTCCCAATGCGGTGCCAGAAGATCTGGTCTGCGATCAACCAAGGTTGCCTGACTGCCGATGGTGGAGTGCTTCACCTGATACACGCCCACTCCGGTGACCAGGGCAAGGCTGGTCTCCCCCGAGTTGAGAGCAAAATCTCGAATGTCGCTACCAACTAGGTCTTTAAGTTCGTTGTAGCTGAACAGCTGCGTTGACGAATTCAGGTGACCTAGTCCGTTTTGGGTGAGAGCGATGGGTGAACCGATAGACCCACGAGAAACCTTGGTTGGCAGGTCTTTGACCGTTTGCAATTCCCCAGCAAAAGAGATGCTGACTCCTGTAACCGTTGGCAGCTGAGTGAGTGTGGCCTTCAGTTCAGCCTTCAAATACTGCAGATCCTGAATCGGAAGCTGGGCGGCATTTGCCGAAAAGTCGACACTGGCCTCTGAATTTGCGATGGGCACAGCATCCAGGTGAAGTTCCACCTTCGGCTCAGGCTTCACAGCAAGTGCGGGCTTGAGCCATTTCTGTGGCCCTTGTAGCAAGGCTGAAGTAAGGCGAGTCGCGGTTGATGCACGTGACGGGAACCAGCGAACATCTGGAACCAAGAAATTGTGATTCGAGTCGTAAAAATAAAGCGAGTATGGCTTAAACAACACCAGGAAGTTTGGGTGCAACAGCATGGTGAGGTTTGGCGCTTCGGAAAGCCTCCACTGCCTTGCCTGCTTGGCGAACTTGTAAACAAGGTGGCGCTGAGTGCCGCGCGGAGCGAAGGTGTAAGTGCCGAAGGCATCGATGGAGGCGCTGATGTTTACGTCGACGTGCACTTCGGTATCGGACGCAAATGTAAATCGCGGCGGCCCCTCCTGAATTAGAACTTCCTCGCTAGGCAGCCAGTCAGTCTGCTTGTCGATGGTCAGATACGAACGGGCAACCGAGTAATCGTTCTGCGGACCGTTTCCAGCGCTGAGGAAGCCCGAGATGATTTCCTGTTGGCTGGCATCCTCCGATGGCGCGGCCGGCGAGTAGTAAACGTAGTCGGCGCCGTCGGTGTTGGCGATGTCTGGTCCGATGCCGATTGCTCCACTCTGAGGCAGTTGCGCGCAGCCCGAAACCAGTAGCGTTGCAGCCACTGCAGAGGCCACAGCGCCAATAATTCTCTTGATCAACTGTCCTCCTTCTTCGCGCGCTTAGGCCCTAGAGGCAGCGGCGAGGCGCCCACTGGCATGCCCTGGCGGCGAGGAATAGTGAGCCTGAAAGTGGCACCCTCGTTTGGTTTTGAGTATGCCTTCAAAGAGCCGCCGTGGATGTTGGCATCCTCGATCGAAATGGCCAACCCCAGCCCGGTGCCGCCTGTGGTGCGCTTGCGCGATGGGTCGGCGCGCCAGAAACGGTCAAAGACGTGGTCGGCCTGCGCCTTTGTCATTCCCACACCGTGGTCGGTAACGGTCACCGCGATTGCCTGGCTGGAGGCAGCTACGCGAATCTCAATAGGTTTACCTTCGCCGTGCTCGATGGCGTTAGACAGCAGGTTACGCAGCACGCGTTCAAACCTGCGTGCATCTACTTCGCCGTCTACCGGACCAGGAGGAATGTCAACGATGATGCGAGAACCCTTGGCGTCGGCAAGCGGCTGAATGTTCATGATCGCCAGACCCACAAGACCGTTGATGTCCGTGATTTCGAACTCTGCCGTCACA
>JBEGRP010000191.1:0-2576 GCA_041180345.1 Actinomycetota bacterium
ACGTCCCGAAGAGTGATAACTGACATGTAAAGAAGCCTATAAGTTGTGACGGGGTGTGCCCGCCATTGACAGGCTCTAGAAGGAGTTAATCGCCTGTCGATAGACCTCTAGGGTGCGGTCTGCGATGCTGTCCCAAGAGAAGTGTCGCTCTACTCTGGTGCGACCGGCCGCGCCGAAAGCCGCCAGATCGCGGGACTCAAGCGCAGTGTTTAGCGCCGCAGCCAAATCAGCGACAAACTTGGCTTCATCCAGCGGCTTACCGCTGCCGTCCAGCAGCTGCTCAATCGGGACCAGCAAGCCAGTTTCTTCGTGCATGACGACCTCCGGGATGCCGCCGGTAGCGGTAGCAACCACAGGCGTGCCACATGCCATGGCCTCCAGGTTCACGATTCCCAGCGGTTCGTAAATACTTGGGCAGGCAAACACTGTGGCAGCCGACAGAACTGCAATCAGCTCCGCGCGACTCAGGTGCTTCTCCACCCAAATGACGTTGTCGCGCACCTTACGGAGTTCTGCCACCAGGTCGGTCACCGTTTGCAGGATCTCTGGGGTGTCTGGAGCACCAGCGCAAAGAACAAGCTGAACGTCGGATGGAAGCTCGCGGGCGGCCTTCAGCAGATACGGCAGACCCTTCTGCTGGGTTATGCGGCCAACAAAGACCACCGAGCGCTGGTCTGGGTCGATTGCATTGGCGCGAACCAGATCTGGGTTATCGGCGGCCTGGAAGGCATTGAGGTCTATTCCGTTGTGGACCACCGAGACCTTGGCCGGGTCAATCTGCGGATAGGCCCGAAGGATGTCCTCGCGCATTCCTGCGCTAACAGCGATGATTCCGGTTGCGCTCTCGTAGGCGGTGCGTTCTACCCAACTGGAGAGGCGGTAGCCGCCGCCCAACTGCTCTTCTTTCCAGGGGCGAAGTGGCTCGAGCGAGTGTGCGGTGATGAGGTGAGGAATACCGTGCAGGGTGCCGGCGACCTGTCCGGCGAAGTTTGCGTACCAGGTGTGAGAGTGCACGAGGTCGGCGCCAGCCACATCGGAGACCATCGCAAGGTCGGTGGCCATTGTCTGGACTGCGGCATTGACGCCATCAAACTCGGCCGAATGACGGTACGCCTTTGTATCAGTTTCATTACGGTCTGCACCGAAGGCTCGGACCTGAACTTCGATGTGTTTGCGCAGCACGGCCACTAATTCCGCGACATGTACGCCCGCTCCACCGTAAATGAAGGGTGGATATTCCTTGGTGATCAGGTCAACTCTCATGCTCGTATGTTACCTGTAGGCAACATTTCACCAATAACATTCAGATATGAGCAGCAGTCCACGTATTTTCGGAATGGTTCTAGCCGGTGGAGAAGGTAAGCGGCTCATGCCGCTTACTGGAGACCGAGCCAAACCGGCCGTGCCATTCGGCGGTTCCTATCGTTTGATCGATTTCGCCCTGTCCAACCTGATCAACTCAGGTCTGCGCAGAATCGTGGTACTGACTCAGTACAAGTCGCACTCTCTGGACCGTCACATCTCCATGCTGTGGCGCATGTCCCCGCTCCTGGGCTCCTACGTTGCCTCGGTGCCGGCGCAGCAACGACTTGGTAAGCGCTGGTTCACCGGTAGTGCCGATGCCATTCTGCAATCGATGAACCTGCTCGCCGACGAGAAGCCAGACATTGTCGTGGTGGTTGGTGCTGATCACATCTATCGAATGGACTTCGAGCAGATGATTCAGGAGCACATTGCTTCCGGACGTGGTGTAACCGTGGCCGCTATTCGCCAGCCTAAGTCGATCGCAAACCAGTTTGGTGTCGTCGAGGTAGACGACAAGGATCCGACCAAGATTGCTCAGTTCCGTGAGAAGCCTAAGGACCCGAAGGGTTTGCCTGACAGCCCTGATGAGGTGCTCTGCAGCATGGGTAACTATGTCTTCAATGCCAAGGCGCTGGTAGATGCGATCACCCACGACGGCGAACTTGAGGACTCCAGCCACGACATGGGTGGAGACATCGTTCCTTACTTCGTAAACCAGGGCGACGCCGGTGTTTACGACTTCACCAAGAACGTGATTCCTGGGGCCACCGAGCGTGACCATGCCTACTGGCGCGATGTCGGTACCATCGACAGCTACTACGACAGTCACATGGACCTGATCTCGGTGATGCCGATCTTCAACCTTTACAACAGTGACTGGCCAATCCACACCCAGCAGATAAACCTGCCTCCGGCCAAGTTTGTTCACGACGCCGAGGGCAACCAGGGCCGAACCAACGACTCGATTGTTTCGCTGGGAACAGTGGTAACCGGTGGCATCGTCGAACGAAGCGTGCTCTCCCCCAATGTTCACGTCGGTTCGCGTGCCCTGATCACCGACTCGGTGCTCATGGACAACGTAAACGTCGGTCGCGACGCTACAGTCCGCAAGGCGATCCTTGATAAGGACGTAATTGTGACCGACGGTGCTGCCATCGGTGTCAGCAAGGAACGCGACCTGGCTCGTGGTTTCACCGTCACCGACAGTGGCATCACCGTTGTTCCGAAGGGCATGACGGTTAACCCGTAGGCGCTCGCAGACTCAATCGCAT
>JBEGRP010000192.1:0-2567 GCA_041180345.1 Actinomycetota bacterium
CTCGGATTTCATCGCGTTTATCGTGCCTCGGAGTTGGCGCAAGTGGTCGGTCATCAACCGACTGGATCGCAGCTTCAAACTGGTATCCGACACCGACCTCCAGATTGACTACGTTGACGCCGGCGGCAAGCAACTGATGTCGCGCAAGCGCCTCAACACCTGCTTCCAGATTTGGCAGCGCAGTCCAGAGCTGCGGCCGCTCTACTCGGTGGAAGATTTGGGGTTCATCACCAAGACCACTCCCGAGGCCGCCGACGTAAGCCTAACCATCTTCGGTTACGGCTGCGGCACGGTGAAGACCGAGTTCCCCCGGGTGGCAAACACCACCCAGATGTTCCTCAAACTGAACGACGAGCGTGCGATGGCGGCACTGAACTCGGTGGATTTCAGTCGTTTTTTCAAGAACACCGCCTACACCGAGGCTCTGAGCCTGGGTGAGATCAACTACCTACTAAACGAAGCGATCACCGGGAATCCACACCTGGTGGAAAAGGGTTAACTGAACCATGAGCATGATGGGCGGCCGCGGTCGCAGAGGTGGCGCGGGGCGCCCGGACAAGAACGCACCGAAGGCGACTTTCAAGCAGCTGCTGCCGTATCTGATGCAGCACAAAAAGGCACTCGCTTTCGCGGCATTCCTTTCGCTGATCGGCGCCGCCCTTTCGCTGGCTCAGCCGCTGTTGACCGGTCAGGTCATCAACGCAGTGCAGAAGCATCAGGACGCAACCGGACCGGTCGTTTTGCTGGTGACGCTTGTGCTGGTCTCGGGCTTCAGCGGCGGTTGGATGTACTACGTGCTGACCAAGACCGGTGAAGGAGTTGTGCTTTCCGCGCGACGCAACCTGGCCGAGCGCCTGCTGCGCCTGCCAATCAAGGAGTACGACCTACGCCGAACCGGAGACCTGGTCTCGCGAGTTTCCGGCGACACCACCCTCCTGCGCAACGTCCTGACCCAGGGTCTGGTGGACGCGGTCGGTGGAATCTTGATCTTCGTCGGCTCGGTGATTGCAATGGCGGTCATCGACCCGGTACTGCTCGGCTGCACTCTGCTGGTCATCCTCGTCGCTATGGCTGCCATCGTCGTGGTTGCGCGCCAGATTCGCCAGGCCACCACCAAGGCTCAGGAGCGCGTGGGCGCGATGTCGGCCGCGGTCGAGCGCGCCCTCTCGGCAGTGCGAACCATCCGAGCCGCGAGGGCCGAACAGCGCGAGGCGGAAGAGGTCGTCACCGATGCCAAGCAGGCCTACGATCAGGGCGTGAAGATTGCCAAGATCTCGTCCTCCATTTCGCCGATTGCCGGTATCGCGATGAACGGTGCATTCATAGTTGTTCTCGGCGTGGGCGGTTTCCGCGTGGCTTCGGGCGCAACCACCGTGGCCAACCTGGTCTCGTTCGTACTGCTGCTGTTCCTCATGATTCGCCCGATTGGTCAGGCTTTCGGCGCCTACTCCTCGGTGCAGACCGGTCTTGGCGCGTTGGCACGCATCCAGGAAATCCTGGACATCCCCACCGAGGAAGAGACCACGACCGGCGCGCAGGCCGATAGCGCAACCCCGAAGAACTCGGTGGCCATCGAATTTGAGAACGTCGAGTTTGCCTATGCCGCGACTCCGGGAGAACCAAATGCGGACGGCACTCCGGGTGAGCCAACCGAGCCGAAGGACGTTCTGAAGGGCGTCAGTTTCAAGATCGAACGCGGAACTCGCGTGGCGATCGTCGGGCCATCCGGCGCCGGCAAGAGCACCACGCTGAGCCTGATCGAACGCTTCTATGAACCCACCGCCGGTCGGATTCTGCTGGACGGACAGCCGGTTCACGAGCTAGAGCGATCGGTGCTGCGAGCCCAACTTGGTTACGTGGAGCAGGACGCCCCGGTTCTGGCCGGATCGATCCGCGACAACCTGCTGATTGGTAAGCCGGACGCTACCGATGACCAGCTGCGCGCGGTGCTTGAAGAAGTGAACCTCACCGAGGTGCTGGAGCGCAACGAGCGTGGCCTTGATGCCGAGGTCGGCGAGCAGGGAATCATGCTTTCGGGCGGCGAGCGCCAGCGTTTGGCAATCGCGCGCACACTGCTGGCTGCTCCCCCAATCCTGCTGCTAGACGAAAGCACGTCTTCGCTAGACGGCCTCAACGAGCAGCGCATGCGCGAGGCCATTGACGCCGTTGCTAAAAACCGCACCCTGATTGTGATTGCCCACCGACTCAGCACTGTGGTGGACAGCGACCAGATCATCGTGATGGAAAACGGCCAGGTAATCGGCAGCGGAACCCACAGCGAGCTGGTGAAGACCGTTCCGCTCTACAAGGAATTGGCGAAGCACCAGCTACTGGTCTGAGTATTAGGCTGAAGCCATGACTGCAACAGAGAAGTTGAGGTCGTTTGGCAACCCACTGGAGCGCACCACTGCGCTAGCCATGGACGCCGCCGACCCGTTGGCGAAATTCCGCGAACAATTCGTTATCTCGGACCCAGATTGCTGCTACCTGGATGGCAATTCCCTGGGTCGTCTCCCCAAGGCCACCGTCACCGCGGTCAATTCCTTCCTCACCGAGGAATGGGGCCC
>JBEGRP010000193.1:0-2554 GCA_041180345.1 Actinomycetota bacterium
ACTCATGACTAAAGCCTAAACGCTAAACTTTTCTAGTTGCCCGCCATGGCTGGGCTTCGCCACCTTAGCTCAGTCGGTAGAGCAGCTCCCTCGTAAAGAGCAGGTCAGGAGTTCGATTCTCCTAGGTGGCTCCGAACCCAGCTCCGCTCGACAAGCTCTCGGTGCCAACCAACGGCGTCAAATGCCGAAACCTGATTCAGCGAGTACCACTCGTGGCCGCCCCACTCGCTGCAATAGAACCCTTCGTATCCTGTGGCCGAGAGGAGCCGCATCAACTCGGTGGTGGTTAATTCAAGGGCGCCATCCTGGTCCTGCTGATCCCAGAATTTCAGTTGGACAGAGCGAACCTGCGGAGCCAAGGATTCCCAATCTGATGGGCGACCGTGCCCCATTCGAGAGAACAGCGTGGGAAGAAATTGGCTTGTCGCAGGCGGCAGGTGTCCGCCCTGAAGCTGAGACATGACCCAGCCACGGTATGCCGGCAGGTCCGAATCCAGCCAGCGTTGCTCCAACTCCTGCACCATCACCGCAGTGAGGCCACGTTGTGACATTGCGCGCCTGAGCGGTGCCGGGAAGGCGGTCATGAACAGACTGCTGTCAATCATCATTCCGACGTAGTCGGAGTCGACAGATTCGATCACTTCGAGACAAGCCATAGTCGCTGGCGCTGCCGGCGTCATTGCGCCTTGGAGTTCAAAAAGGATCTGCACGTTTGAATCGCGCGCAATCGAAGCGACGGACTTTGCTTCGTCGATTGTTAGTGCATCAGCCTGGACCCTCAAACCGTATGCCCCCATGCGGCTAGCCACGTGCAACTGCGCGGCAATCGAGGAAACTATTGAATCGCTGCTCAAGATTTTGGAACCGAGCGCGCGATCTGCATAACCGCCAAGCAGTGAGCAGCGTCCACCTCCAGAGGCAACAACCTCGCGCAGCTGGAGGGATTCCGACACGTCGTGGTTTGGATATCCACGGAAATGCTGAGGCCCGTCGACCTCAATATTTTTTGTGATTTCGGACTCAAGTAACTCCCGCACAAGCTGGACCGGGGTCCTATTGGCTCGCAGGATCTCGTTGGTGAAGGAAAACATCGTCACTGCGTAAGCATCACCGAAGGTTTGATTGCTCATTTGCCGCCTTGACGTTAGGTTGGTTTTTACATAACTTACGCTGAATATCCCTAAAAGTCGATCGGAGCGCGATGGCCTATACGGACCAGGTTCTCGTTTCCGACTCGGCGTGGCGCGAAGCAGAACACCTTCATCTCAGCCTGGGATTGCCGTGGTTTCGGTCCGTCCCTCTCAGAAACGTCGATTTCTCGGTTACCGTGGGTCAAACGCAGCTCAACCAGAGCGACATCGAAGTACTGGCCCAAGGGGTTTGGGTTCCCCTGGCTGCGCGCCAAATGGATGAAACCGTCGAGTGGTTTTTACAGGACCGTCTCCAGCTCCGCACGAGCCATGTATCTGTTGAAGCCAATCCAGTCTCAGTCCAGATTGCGTTTCAGTTGAAGACGCCGAACCTTTTTGTCGCCCCCGGGGAACCAATTGTGGTCCCACTGAGAGTCGCCCATAACTACAGCCTCTAGCCCAAACCTCTAGTTCTCTGGTTCAGACCAGGCACCGATTCGAATCAGACGCTGCCTGCCCGCGTCTTCGATCGGGGACTCCGGGCCAATGGCCCAACGGATGGTTCGGAGGGTAAAGCGCGTTAGCGGCTGAACCAACCACCGCGGAGCACTTTTCAAACCCAGCATCTGCCCGAACTCAGGCTCCAGTGATACCACGGCCGCATCAAACAGCAGGCGATAAATCGCTTTCGCAACAGGTGGCAGCGGCGGGTACTGAATGAACTTGATCACATCACGCGTGCGGTCATCCACCCGAAGCGTATCTTCAGCGAGAATCCTCGCGATCTGCCCATTCAACTCGGTGCGATTCATAGGCGCAGTTTCTAGACCTAGCAGCTTCACCGAGCGTGACCACTGGGATATGTAGGCATCCGCTCCGCCGGGGATGGGTCGCCAGGCATACCACTCGTGACAGACCAGGAAGGATTCCATGAAAGCAATATGAACCCAAAGCAGGAGGTCCGGATCTGCCGCGTGATATGGCTTGGAAGCACCCTGATTGGTTTGGTAGTCACCGGTGACCCTGGTGTGAAGCCGGTTCACGCGGTGTGCTTCGTTGGCGATAGCGGTGTGCGAACCGAATGTAGTCACGGTTAGCCAACGAATGGTGCCCGCAAGACGCCCCAGTGCGTCCTCCTGATAACGCGAGTGCTCGGCCACTCCCCGCAATGTGCCCGGGTGCAACGCCTGCATCAGCAAGGCCCGAATGCCACCCACCAGAGTTCCGAAGTCGGCGTGGACCACCCAGGGAGCATCATCCGGCGTGAACAGCCCGGGTTCATCGGTGGCGGCAATGACTTCTAGCCATGGCGGAACTCCGTTGGGATCCCCGGAAAGAAGCCTGCGAAATCGCACCGACATGCGCTCTTGGAATGCGTTATTCGCCAAGTTGGTTATGCCTAATCAGTCGAGGTTTTTAGTCAC
>JBEGRP010000194.1:0-2512 GCA_041180345.1 Actinomycetota bacterium
ACCTTCTCGGCGAATGGGTCGCCAACCTGAACGGCGGGACGCTTGGTCGGACCGGTCGAGTCGAATGTCTCCGATTCCAGCACCGAGACACCACCGATTCCGTCGGCGCCGGTGCGAGCACCGAACAGGATGACCAAGTCGCCAGGGTTCGAGGCCTTGGCAAGCTTCAGGTCCTCGTGACGCAGGGCGCCAACCGACAGTGCGTTGACCAGCGGGTTACCCTGGTAAACCTTGTCGAAGACGGTTTCGCCACCAATGTTTGGCAGACCAAGGCAGTTTCCGTAGAAGCTAATGCCCGAGACCACACCGTGAACCACGCGAGCGGTGTCAGGGTTGTCGACCGCACCAAAACGCAGCTGGTCCATGACCGCAATCGGGCGCGCACCCATAGTCAGGATGTCGCGTACGATACCGCCGACGCCGGTTGCGGCGCCCTGGAAAGGCTCGATGTACGAAGGGTGGTTGTGGCTCTCCACCTTGAAAGTGACGGCCCAGCCCTCGCCGATGTCGACCACACCGGCGTTCTCGCCCATGCCCACCATCAGGTGCTTCTTCATCTCATCGGTGACCTTCTCACCAAACTGGCGAAGGTAAATCTTGCTGCTCTTGTAGCTGCAGTGCTCAGACCACATCACCGAGTACATAGCCAGCTCGCTGCTGGTCGGACGGCGGCCCAGGATCTCCTTGATGCGGTTGTACTCGTCCTCCTTGAGACCGAGTTCCTTCCAAGGCTGGTGCTTGTCTGGGGTGGTGGCGGCAACCGCAACGGTGTCCAGATTGGCCACCGGGTTGCTCGAGGTGCTCATGCTTTCGGTTTTCATACGTTCAGGGCCGCCTTAATTACAGACTCGAAGAATTTCAGGCCGTCGATTCCGCTGCGCATTGCGCCAGCGCTGTCTGGACCAAAGCCAGGCTCGACCGCGTGCTCTGGGTGAGGCATCAGGCCAACAACGTTGCCGCGCTCGTTGCGCAGACCGGCGATGTCGTTCATGCTGCCGTTAGGGTTTACGTCCAGGTAGCGGAACGCCACGAGGCCCTCGCCCTCTAGGCGCTTTAGGGTTTCGGCGTCGGCGATGTAACCACCCTCACCGTTCTTCAACGGGATGGTGATTTCCTGGTTTAGCTCAAACTGGTTGGTCCAAGCGGTGTCCACGTTCTCTACGCGCAGCTTCTGGTCGCGGCAGATGAAGTGCTGGTGCTCGTTGCGAATCAGGCCACCTGGGAGCAGGTGAGACTCGACCAAAACCTGGAAACCGTTGCAGATACCCAGCACTGGAAGGCCACCGTTGGCGGCCTTGACGATCGCCTGGGTTACAGGCGCCTGAGCGGCGATTGCTCCACAGCGCAGGTAGTCGCCGTAACTAAAGCCACCTGGAAGTACAACTGCGTCAACCTTGTGCAGGTTGGCGTCGGCGTGCCACAGCGGCACGACCTCGGCACCGGCCAGACGGACAGCACGACCAGCGTCGCGGTCGTCCAGAGTGCCTGGGAAGGTAACTACACCAATCTTCATTTGTGCAGCCCTTAGCCCTCGACGTGGATGTTGACTACGTCTTCGATGACGCCGTTCGAGAGGAAGCTCTCGGCAATCTTTGCAGCCTGGGCCAGGTCGGCCTCGGTTGGGGTGTTGTCCACGTGAAGCTCGATGCGCTTGCCGATGCGAACGTTCTTGATGTTGTCGTTACCCTGGCGGTGCAGCGCGTTTGCAACTGCCTTACCCTGTGGGTCCAGCAGGTCAGCCTTAGGCATTACCTCAACGATGATTTTTGGCACAGAATGCTCCCGATTTGTTGGCCGAAAAATGGCGGAATGACGCGCCCAAGCGACGTTGGCGGACACTACAAGTTTAGCGGTCATCACGGCCGCCGACGGAACGCGAATCGGCCAGGTTTAGCGGGCCCGTAGCTCCACGTTCGGAAGTTCTGGCGCAGGGATCCAGCCGCCCACCTGGTCGGTGAAGACGGCACCGAATCTGTCATGACTAGCAGTGACCTCCTCGGTCAAATCCGAACCACGAGCGTTCCACAGTTCGCGCATCTCGACAATCTCTCGGTGGCTGCGACCAATGAAGTTCCACCACATCACCAGATGTTCCTCGAACGGCTTGCCACCGATAAGCATGGCCTCGGTGCCGGGGCGATGTGCCAGCACGGTTACCCCGGCATCACCGGCAGGCAGGTAAATGAGTTCGCCCGCGTTTACGTGCCGGCCGTCAACCTCGAGCGAACCGTTTAGCGGCATGATGCCATGCTCGAAGTCCGGTTGGATTGGCAAAACCACACCCTCGCGACTGTCTAGGCCAAACTGCGCACCGACCAGCGGCCAGTGCATAGTTGCTGGGCTGGTGACTCCGTGAAACCTTCCGGCAAAGACTCGAGCGTGGAAGCCGCGACCAATCACCCTCGGCAAAACCGCGTGGTGTTCAAAGCTGGGTTCGATATTCCGCACCGAGTCCGGTAGCGCGATCCAGAGTTGCACCGCGTGCATGACGTTCACCGCACGGCCGTCACCA
>JBEGRP010000195.1:0-2506 GCA_041180345.1 Actinomycetota bacterium
GCTGCGTTGACGATTGCACTGAAAAGATCCTGCTTCCAAGGGAGCGCCGCTCCGCCGCCCTTTCGGGTGACCTTTGGAACTGGACAACCGAAGTTGAGGTCGATGTGATCGGCCCGATCCTCGGCTACCAACATTCGAACGGCGTCCCCCACGGTCTTGGGGTCGACACCGTATAGCTGAATCGAACGAATCGACTCCGAAGGATGATGACCGATCAGACGCATCGACTCGTCGGTGCGCTCCACTAGGGCACGACTCGTAATCATTTCCGACACGTATAGTCCGCCGCCGAATTCACGACATAGTCTGCGGAATGCGGTGTTCGTAATGCCCGCCATCGGAGCCAAGACCACCGGAGTGCCGATCTCTAACTTTCCGAACTTAAGCGACTGAGCCGCCCGCGGCGACGAAGTCTCCGGGGCGGTCAGAAGCGAAATGGTGTCGGTCATTAGCTGACTAGCTTGCCACCTAGGTACTCGCGCAGCTTGGAGAGCGATACTCGCTCCTGCTGCATGGTGTCGCGCTCACGCACCGTTACCGCCTGGTCGTCCAGCGTATCGAAGTCTACGGTGATGCAGAACGGAGTTCCGATCTCATCCTGACGACGGTAGCGACGACCAATTGCGCCGGAGTCATCGAAGTCGATGTTCCAGTATCCGCGTAGCTCAGCCGCGAGGTTACGGGCCACTGGCGAAAGATCCTCGTTACGAGACAGCGGCAGAACGGCAGCCTTTACCGGTGCTAGGCGGTAGTCCAAACGCAACACGGTACGCACATCCACGCCGCCCTTGGTGTTTGGCGCCTCGTCCTCGGCGTATGCGTCCACAAGGAAGGCCATCAGCGAGCGAGTTAGACCCGCCGCAGGCTCGATTACGTATGGGAACCAGCGCTCACCCTTTGCCTGATCGAAGTAGGACAGGTCGGAACCAGACTCACGGGAGTGAGTCTTTAGGTCAAAGTCCGTGCGGTTAGCGATACCTTCAAGCTCGCCGAATTCCGAACCGGTAAAGCCGAAGCGGTACTCGATGTCTACGGTGCGCTTGGAGTAGTGCGAAAGCTTTTCCTTCGGGTGCTCGAACAAGCGCAGGTTGTCCGGGTTGATGCCCAACTCGGTGTACCAGTTGAAGCGCTGCTGAATCCAGTACTCGTGCCATTCCTCATCGGTGCCTGGCTCGACGAAGAATTCCATTTCCATCTGCTCGAACTCGCGCGTACGGAAGATGAAGTTACCTGGAGTGATCTCGTTTCGGAAGGACTTTCCGATC
Organism: Actinomycetota bacterium; assembly: GCA_041180345.1. GTDB lineage: Bacteria > Actinomycetota > Actinomycetes > Actinomycetales > Microbacteriaceae > Rhodoluna. The sequence goes on from JBEGRP010000195.1 coordinate 1,266, forward strand.
TGACCGATACCAAACGGCGGCTTCATGCGGCTGGCGCCAAGCACGTTGGCGAAGTTCACAAAGATTCCCTGAGCCGTTTCGGGGCGGAGGTAGTGCAGGCCCTCTTCGGCGGCCACCGGACCCAAGAAGGTCTGAAGCAGACCATTGAAGCTCTTTGGCTCGGTCCAGATGTCCTTGCTGCCACAGTTAGGGCAAGGGATCTCGACCATACCCTGTGGTGCGCGGCCCTTCTTCTCCTCGAAGGCTTCCTCGAGGTGGTCCTGACGGAAACGCTTGTGACAACTGGTGCACTCGATCAGCGGGTCAACGAACTCGGCGACGTGGCCGGAAGCCTCCCAAACGCGGCGTGGCAGGATCACCGACGAGTCCAGGCCGACGATGTCCTCGCGGCTGGAGACCATGGTTCGCCACCACTGGCGCTTGATGTTTTCCTTGAGTTCGACACCGAGTGGTCCATAGTCCCAGGCGGAACGACTACCACCGTAGATTTCACCGGCCTGGAAGACGAAGCCGCGGCGCTTGGCCAGGGAGATTACGGAATCGAGACGATTGACAGTAGCCAATATGCACTTCACTTTCTGGACACACCGTTGGATGCGGTGCCCTTATTTCAAGGTTTCTAGTCTACTTCGGCGCGTCCTTGGCACCACCAAAACGACGATCCCGGCCGAGGTAAATCTCGATGGCGTTCCAAAGGTCTTTTCGCGTGAAATCCGGCCAGAGCGTGTCCAAGAACACGAATTCGGCGTATGCACTCTGCCAAAGCAGGAAGTTGCTGGCACGCTGCTCCCCCGAGGATCGAACAAACAGGTCGACATCGGGAAGGTCTGCGGTCAGGAGGTGACGCTGCACGGTCTTCTCGGTGATTGAGCCTGGCTTCAACTTGCCGTTCGCAACCTGTTCCGCAATCTCGTTGAAGGCGTCCACCAGTTCGATGCGGGAGCCGTAGTTGACGCACATGGTCAGAGTTAGGGTTGAGTTCTTTGCCGTTAGCCGTTCGGCTTCTTGCAGCTCAGTTATCACCGAGGCCCAGAGCTTCGGTCTGCGCCCTGCCCAGCGAACGCGCACACCCCAAGAGTTCAGTTGATCCCGGCGACGGCGCAATACCTCGCGATTGAACCCCATCAGGAAGCGCACTTCGTCGGGTGAACGTTTCCAGTTCTCGGTGCTGAAGGCGTAAACGGTCAGGTGCTTTACTCCCGCCTGAATGGCCCCGGCAACCACGTCCAGCAGAGCCGCCT
>JBEGRP010000196.1:0-2831 GCA_041180345.1 Actinomycetota bacterium
GCTAAACCCAAACCCATCGGCATCGGTGGACCCAGCCAATACCTTCTACAGCCCCGGCATCATCGGGTTCCTGGGAACGTTCATTCTGGTGATTGGCGCGTTGGCAATCATCTGGGACATGGTTCGTCGCATTCGCCGCATCAATTACCGCGCCCAGATCAAGGAGCGCATCGCCGCAGAGCAAGCCGAGTATGAGGCAAAGAGCGGTGGTTCGGCTGAAAAGCCACAGCGTAAGCGCCCTGCGCCGCCGGCGAAACCGAAGCGCGACTAGTTACTTATTAGGCGCCTAGGCGCCGAAGCTGCCGGCCGCTGGGCTGAGTGAAATCAGCAGGATGCCGGTCCAGTGGCATAGGAACGCCGCAACCGTGAACGAGTGGAATACCTCGTGGAAACCGAAGTGTTTGGCATTCTTGCCCGGCCACTTGAAGGCCTTGAAGGCGTAGGCAGCCGCACCGATTGAGTACATCAGGCCACCAGCCAAGATCAGAATCATCATCGGGGCGTTGGCGTTCATGAAATCCACGACGTAGGCGATGGCAACCCAGCCCATGCCAAGGTAAATCGGCACGTACAGCCATCTCGGTGCGTTGATCCAGAAGACACGGAAACCGATACCCAGAATCGCGGTTCCCCAGATGATGCACATTAGAACTAACGCCTTGTCTTTCGGCAGTGCCAGCCAGGTAATTGGGGTGTAGGAACCGGCAATAAGCAGCAGGATATTGGCGTGATCGATGCGCTTGAGCACCTTCTTGGTGCGAGGCTTCCAGTTGAAGCGGTGATACAGAGCCGAGTTGCCGAAGAGCAAAATTGATGACGCGAAGAAGATTGCGTCCACTGCCTTTGCGGCCAGTCCGTTGCCGAACACCAGCAGCAGCACGCCGCCGGCTATGACCAGCGGGAGCACACCGGTGTGGATCCAGCCGCGCCAGGTTGGCCGGTTATCCTGAATAACTTCGATGGGGCGCGTGCTGAAGTCGTTGAAGGCCAGATGCGGCAGTTGGTCGCCGGTGTTGTTGCTCACGGGTTAAGCCTATCCGCTAGCATTTTGGCTATGCGGAACCTGATCTACAGCTTGTACGAGAGACGCCTCTCGTCCAAGATTCTGGATCGCGAAGTCCGCAATGACCTGCCCAAGCACGTCGCAGTGATGCTGGACGGAAACCGCCGCTGGGCAAAGAATCGCCAGCTCTCAAAGGCCGCCGAGGGGCATGCCGCCGGTGCTCAGAAGACTTTCGAGTTCTTGGGTTGGTGTGACGACTTGGATATCAAGGTGGTCACGCTCTATCTGCTCAGCACCGAGAACGTGAAGAACCGTTCCTCGGACGAGCTAGCAGACCTGCTGGACATCATCGGTGGTCTGGCTACCGACCTGGCGGCGGCGGGGAAGTGGCGAGTTCGCCTGATGGGTGTGCGAGACCTCTTGCCTGCCGACCTGTTGGCAAAGCTTGAGGCTGCGGAGGCATCCACGGCATCGGTTCAGGGAACCCAGGTCAACCTGGCCGTGGGTTACGGCGGCCGCAACGAGATCTCGGATGCAGTCCGAGAGATTCTGGTCCAGCGGGCGGCCCAGGGGCAGACTCTGGAGCAGGTGGCCGCGGAGCTTTCGCCTGAGCTGATCGGCGAGCACCTCTATACCGGGGGATTGCCGGACCCAGACCTAATCATTCGCACCAGCGGCGAGCAGCGCCTAAGCGGATTCCTGCTCTGGCAGAGCGCTAGCAGCGAGCTCTACTTCGAGGAAGCCCTCTGGCCGGACTTCCGCAAGGTCGACTTCCTGCGCGCACTGCGCGCCTTCGAGTCGCGCCACCGCCGGTTCGGCGCCTAGGCCGCGCTGCTTCCGGGCAGTCGGAGCATCCCGTTTTCCCTTAATTGGCGCGGTTTTTTCTAGTTTTTGGTCGCCTGGTTTGCGGCTTTGTTAACAATCCCGAATTCGGGCGTGTCGCTGCTAAAAGTTATTTTTCTCAGGTCTAACTTGTAGTCAAGGTCACAGCGGATCAAGGGAAAACTAAATGGCAAAAGCACTGGCTAACAGCACCAGCAAGTCCACCAAGCCAGCGACGAAAGTCAGAACTTTTGTCCTTGACACATCGGTTTTGCTCAGTGACCCAAAGGCGATGTTCCGGTTCTCGGAGCACGAAGTGGTCTTGCCAATCACCGTTATCAATGAGCTTGAGAAGAAGCGTCACGATCCTGAGATCGGCTACTTCGCTCGTCAAGCGCTTCGCCACCTGGACGATCTTCGCGCCGAGCACGAGCGCCTCGACTTCCCAATCTCGGTGGGGGAGGGCGGCTCCCTTCGAGTGGAGCTAAACCACACCGACCAGAGCGTTCTGCCTTCCGGCTTCCAGCTGGGGGACAACGACAGCAAGATCATCGCCTGCGCCTTCAACCTGCGCAACGAGGGTTGCGATGTGACGGTGGTATCAAAGGACCTGCCGATGCGACTCAAGGCCGCGGCTCTGGGCATGGGCTCGGAGGAGTACCGCGCCGAGCTCGCTCGTGACGCCGGCTACACCGGCGTTGCCGAGATTGGCTTGAGCCCAGAGGAAATGAGTGACCTCTATGACTCCGAGATTTTGGACCACCCAGACGCCAAGCTGTACCCGGTAAACACCGGACTCATTCTCTCTTCGGCACGCGGTGGCGGGCTGGGTCGTATCACCGCAGACAAGCAGATTCGACTGGTCAAGGGTTACAGCGAGGTCTTCGGAGTTCACGGTCGCAGCGCCGAGCAGCGCCTGGCAATCGACCTGTTGCTTGATCAAGAAGTCGGTATCGTCAGTCTCGGTGGCCGTGCCGGTACCGGTAAGAGTGCACTGGCGCTTGCC
>JBEGRP010000197.1:0-3060 GCA_041180345.1 Actinomycetota bacterium
TTCGACTGGGCGACCAAGGCATCTTTCAGGCCTGGAATCGCGCCACCGGCAGAGTCAACGACTGCGTCGCTGATGCCCTGCTTGGCTGCATCGTTGAAGTACGCCGATGGCAAGTTCAGGGCATCCAGCTTGGAACGCAGGATGATATCGGTGCTGGTGAACAGGGTGGTGCCGATTACGGCGATGCCCATTGCCGAACCAATTTGACGCGCGGTCGACTGCGATCCGGAAGCTTGTCCGGCCTTGTCCGGGTTCACGTCGATCATGATTACACCGGTCAGCTGAGCGGTCGCGAAACCAACGCCCACACCGTAGACAAACAGACCTGGCGCGACCCAGCCCCAGCCGGCGTCGGCGCCGATTGCGAACGCAGTGGCAACCACACCAACCAGTTCAAGCAGCACACCAAATCGAACTGCAGCAGCCGGTGCAACCTTGCCGCTCATCGAACCAGCGGCTCCCGAGGCGACAAATGCGCCGCCGGCAAGCCAGAGGATGACGCAACCGGAGCTGACGGCAGAGAGTCCCTCGACGTTTTGCAGCCAGAGTGGAAGCGCGAAGATAACTCCGAACTCGCCCATGCTGATGATCAGAGCAGCAATCGATCCGTTGCGGAAGCTGGCCAGCTTGAAGAGGTCCAGGTCAAGCAGAACCGACTTGTTCTGCTTGCCGCGGTAGTTCTCCCAGAGAACGAATAGGACACCCGACAAGTGCGATTGGAATCACACTGATTCCCTCGGTGCCCCACTTGAAGTCACCCAGGATGAACTGCTTGTTGACGTTCCACCAGCCGTAGGTGCGTCCCTCAATCAGGCCGAAGACCAGGCTGCCGAACATAATCACCGAGATGATGGCACCCAGAATGTCGATTCCGTCGTGCTTGTTCACGCCCTTCGACTCACTTACCGACAGCAATACACCAGCCACGATAACCAGGCCAATCGGCAGGTTGATGTTGAAGGCCAGGCGCCAGCCATCGGTGAATGCGGTCGCCAGCCAGCCGCCAAGCACCGGTCCGATTGCGACCATGCCACCGATGGTGGAGCCCCATACGGCGAAGGCGATGCCGCGCTCGCGGCCCTGGAAGTTTGCGTTTACCAGCGAAAGTGTGGTCGGCAGAACCATGGAGCCACCGATGCCCTGGACGATACGCGCCAGAATCATCGCGTTGGCATCCTGGGTCAATCCGGCCCAGACCGAAGCGGCAATAAAGACGAGCACACCGGTCAGCATGATGAGGCGGCGGCCGTAGCGGTCGGCCAGCGATCCCCAAATAAGCAGAAGCGACGCGAACACCAGAACGTAGGATTCCTGAACCCACTGGACCTCGGTTGAGGTTAGCTTAAGAGCCTTGATGATGTCCGGGAAGATGGTGTTGACGATGGTGCCATCGATGATTACCAGCGAAATCGCCATGGACACGAACACGAGTCCGACCCAGCGATTCAGTATCGGCTTTGCCATTTGGTCTCCTTTTTGAAACCGATTCACCGTCCGAGGCGATTTCCCCGACTAGATCGCCAGCAGTGCACTGGCCCCCAGCGCCAAGGCGATTCCAATCGCCTGTGACGGTGCAAGCTTTTCTTTTAGAACCAACCGGGCCAGCAATATTGTTCCCAGCGGATATAGCGAGGTGAGTACGCTCACCACGGTCAGTCCACCGAGTCCGGATGCCGCGACGAATAGGACATTCGCTGTGGCATCGAAGACGCCGGTTGCCAGAATAGTCAACCACAGGCGTCCACCCAATCCCGCGAAGTCGGAAAGCTTGGCCCGGCGAGTGGCCAGGAGGATGAGAACGACCACACCGAGGATCGCCGCGTTCTCGGCGCGCATCAGAACTATTGCGGCGACTCCGTCACTCGGTGGTGCCAGGTGAAGCGTCACCAGCACGCCACCGATACCCAGGCCAGCGCCCACGCCAAAGCCGATTCCGCGCGCACTGGGCCGAGTGATTCTGGTTGGGTCTGGGTGGTAGGCGACTAAAACGATGGCTATTAGTACCAGCAGGACGGCCACCAAGGCCAAGGGGCGCAGTTGTTCACCGAGGAAGGCGGCGCCGAACCCTGCCGGCACGACCGCACCCACGACCGCGGCCAATGGTGACAGGATGCTTATCGGTCCGATTGCCAGTGCCTGGTACAGACAGGCAAGGCCAACAGCGCTGAAGATTCCGGACACTAGTCCCCAGAGGATGGAATCGGGGCTGTAGTTCGCGTGAAATGCGCCAACCTGCGTGAGAGCCAGAAGGCAGATGAGACCGGCCCACCCGGCCAGTCCGGTGACCAGGATTGGCTTTAGTTTTCGGGATGCCAGCGCGCCGAAGAAATCGGCGAAGCCGTAGACCAGGGCGGTCGCAACTCCCATGACAACGGCAAGCATGCAACCAGCCTAAAGGGGGAGGAGTGTGAGATTGCCGCGTCTGGTGCGGCTTGCCGTACCGGAACATTAAGTGGAAAATCCCAGTTAAATGAAAAATCCCAGTCGTGAGAACTGGGATTTTCGTGGCTCCGACCGGCGTCGATCCGGTGACCTAACGATTTTCAGTCGTTCGCTCTACCAACTGAGCTACAGAGCCATAGCAACTCTCGTTGCTTGCGATCCTGACGGGACTTGAACCCGCGACCTCCGCCGTGACAGGGCGGCGCGCTAACCAACTGCGCTACAGGACCATTTAGTGTTACATCACACCGCTTCATAAGTGACCCCAACGGGATTCGAACCCGTGCTACCGCCGTGAAAGGGCGGCGTCCTAGGCCACTAAACGATGGGGCCTACAAAGCGGGAGCTTTATAGCACCGAGAGAAAAGCCTACCGCTTTCGGCGAGGTTATGCAACCCGTCGCAGGGCGGCTGTTACCCTCGAATAGATAGCGCTTAGGAGGTGCAGTTTGGCTTTTCGCGCTGGGTCGGGTCTTTCCCGTTCCTCTTTCCGAGTTTTGGTGGCCACCGCCTCGGTGGTTGGTTTGCTCTTTTCGCCGCTGACTGCTGCGCCTGCTAACGCCGTGCCTAACTACCCATCCTGGGCTGACGTGCAAAACGCCAAAAAGAAGGTTGCCGC
>JBEGRP010000198.1:0-3172 GCA_041180345.1 Actinomycetota bacterium
GCGGTCTCGAAGTCGATAGCGGTGAAGTCAAGCGGCATAGGTCAATTAAACTTGTATTCCATGGCTCTAACCATTGGCATCGTCGGACTCCCTAACGTAGGCAAGTCGACCCTTTTCAACGCACTCACCAAGAACAATGTTCTGGCAGCGAACTACCCGTTCGCGACCATCGAACCAAACGTGGGTGTGGTCAACCTTCCGGATGCCCGACTCGGCAAGCTAGCCGAAATGTATGGTTCCGAGCGACTTCTCCCAGCGCCAGTGTCATTCGTTGACATCGCGGGCATCGTACGCGGCGCGAGCGAGGGTGAGGGACTGGGAAATAAGTTCTTGGCCAACATCCGCGAAGCTGACGCGATAGCGCAGGTAGTGCGCGGCTTTACCGATAGTGACGTAGTTCACGTCGATGGAAAAGTCGATGCCGGTAGCGACATTGAAACCATCAACACCGAGTTGATCCTCGCCGACATGGAGACCCTGAACAAGGCTCGTCCGCGCATCGAGAAGGAAGTTAAGGGCAAGAAGGCTGAACCAGCCGCCTTGGACGCCATCGACGAAGCGCTCGCCGTGTTGGATGCGGGTAAGCCGCTCAGCCAGTCCTCGGTGGATCTAACCCCAATCAAGGAACTCGGCCTACTGACGGCCAAGCCGATCATCTACGTTTTCAACGTGGACGAAGCCGTTCTCACCGATGCCGCAAAGAAGAAGGCGCTCGCCGACTTGGTAGCTCCAGCTGAGGCCGTATTCCTGGACGCCAAGGTGGAGTCGGAGCTAATTGACCTCGACGCCGAAGAGGCAGCCGAGCTGCTTGCGTCTCTGGGTCAGGACGAGAGTGGCCTCGACCAGCTCGCCCGAATCGGTTTTGACACGGTCCAAAGGAAGCGCGTGCCTGGACCATCCGCAAGGGCTGGAAGGCGCCTCAGGCTGCTGGTGTGATCCACACCGATTTCGAGCGTGGCTTCATCAAGGCTGAGATCGTTTCCTTCAACGACCTAGTGTCAGCTGGCACCATGGCTGACGCCAAGGCCGCGGGCAAGGTTCGCATGGAGGGCAAGGACTACGTCATGCAGGATGGCGATGTAGTGGAGTTCCGCTTCAACGTCTAGCGCTAACCGGGCTTAGTGAACGCAGAACTCGTTGTTCTCGGGATCGAGCATTTGCACCGATCGATTTGGGCCCTGGAAATGCTCACCAATTTTCTTGGCACCTAGACCTTCTAGCCGGGCAACAACATCGTCTATTGGTTCTGGCCTTGCCTCAATGTCCCAGTGAATGCGGTTTCGCTCAGACTTTGCCGCGCGCACTCCACGAATGTAAATGCGAGCCCCAGTCCGGACGCCATCAACTTCTTGATGTATTGCGCTGGCGGTTCGAAAGACTCGCCGTCCTTCAAACTCAACCAGCGCGTCTTCGTCTAGCAGTCCAGCCGCTTCCAGTTGTGCCAGGAAATCGGCACTTGGATACTCAACCACCCACCCGAGCGCTTGGGCCCACCAGGCCGCCTGGGCATGAACATTGTTGGCGTCGAGAACCATTTGCACGTTGTAACTGCGACTCTGCATATCTAGAGTCTAGGTACAGCCTCTTGATTCAGGCGCCCTTGGCCTTTTGCGCTTATTTCACGGGTCTGACTTAGGCTTTAGGCATGAACAGCGCACCGAGGTCGAAGCCTTCGCGCGCCACCACCCAAAAGCGGAAACCCGAGAAGAGCACTGGCCCTAGGGTCGAGGTGCGCAGCGCTAACAGTCCAGGCTGGACGGGCAAGGTAGACGCGGCTAAGTACGAGGCCATGCGTAACGCTATCCTGCGTATTCTGCCCCGACAGGCACCCGGCCTCACTCAGACCGAGATGCGGAACAAGGCTGTTTTCCATCTGCCGGCCCATATATTTCCCGCGGGTGAGAGGGCTGACTGGTGGGTCAAGACGGTTTACCTAGACCTCGAGGCTGATGGCGTCATCGAGCGAGAAAAACAGGCAAGGCCGCTACGTTGGCACCGAGTTTGATTACGGTTTCTGTGCATTAGCAGTGAGTCTCGAGAAATACTTGGTGGCTGGCCATACACTTGGCGAGTGACCCTTTTAGCCAGCCGACAGGCGGCAACTCTCTTCAGTGAAATCCTCGAACGCGCAAAATCCGCGGGTCTGCTAAAGAAGAAGCCTTCTTTCTATGTAATTCGTTTGATTGTGATTGGCCTCATTGCCAGCGCGATATGGGTAGCCGCGGGATTCGTCGGCTTCTTGACCACTCAGCACGGCGCTTGGATTCTGCTTGGATTCGCCCTGGCGGGTCTGCTGGGAATCCTCAGTGCCCAGTTCGGCTTCATTGCCCACGAAGCTGCGCATCGTCAAATTTTCCAGAGCAATAAGGCCAACGACTGGTTTGGCCTGATTTTGGCTAACCTGTTCGCTGGCCTCAGCTACGGGTTCTGGCAGCGCAAGCACAATAAGCACCACCAGAAGCCAAACTTCATCGATGAAGACCCCGATATCAATATCCGAATCCTGAGCTTCACGGTTGAATCCCGGAATCGCAAGAAGGGCCTGGAGCGCTGGATGAGCGATCGCCAGGGGTACCTCTTCCCGTTCCTGCTTTTCTTGACCGGATTCGACCTGCTGCTGGACAGCTTTGTGGGTCTGACTCGCAAGGACCGCAAGGTCAGCATGCGCCTCTTGGAATTCGGACTGATGCTAGTCCGGCAGGTCGTCCCTTACCTGATCATGGGCCTGATGTTCGGCTGGCTTTGGGCCATCGCCCTTTGGGTTTTCATGATGATGATTTTCGGCTTCTTCATGGGTGCCGCATTTGCGCCTAACCACAAGGGCATGCCGCTAATCCCGAAGGGCTCCAAGATTGACTTCTTCCAGCGTCAGGTTCTGACCAGCCGAAACATCAAGGGCAGCTGGCTCAAAGACAACCTGATGGGTGGCCTCAACTACCAGATCGAGCACCACCTGTTCCCCTCCATGCCTCGACCGAACCTCAAGCGCGCTCACGCGCTGGTGGTGGAGTTCTGCGCGGAACGCGGCATTCCGGTGGTGGAAATGGGCCTGTTTGCCAGCTATGGCGTCGTTATGCGCTACCTGAACGATGTTGGTCTCAGCAAGAACTCCGATCCGTTTGTGTGCCCGCTGGTTGCGACGCTTCGACCCATTTACTAGACCTCGCGAAAA
>JBEGRP010000199.1:0-4473 GCA_041180345.1 Actinomycetota bacterium
CATCGGCGTAAAACTCGCGCCAGGCGATTTCCTTGCGGTAAACCTCGTGGGCGCTGGAATCCCCGAGCTGCGCGAGCAGGGTGCGAGGATGTATTTCACCAAAGGCCAGGGCGTGTGAAAGGTGACTGGTGCCATTGAGGTCGGCGCGATTTCGCTGCTCGTCGTATTGGTTCAGAGCGCGCTTCTTGAACCGATCGAAGGTCCTCAGCGCGAAAGCCTCACCTGCTTTGACGGGGAAAGGCGCAGGCTTGGTTGGGAGTGGTTCGCCTGGGTTACCGGGAATCAACCGCCACTCGATTTTTAGATCTGGAAGGCTGACCGAAGCCTGCCAACCGATGGCACACCAGGCTTTGAAAAACGGCGTGTACACCCGGTAAGGAGTACCGTCGGGCTTTGCCACCGAGCCTGGAGGAACCGCATACTGGCTGTCCTCGAGAATCAAATGAATGCCTAAACCCGCAAGAAAACGGCCAACTTGAAGCTGAAGTTTCTTGCCTTGAGGGTCAAATAGTCGAGTCGCAAAGACCCGATTGCTGCCCGCGGCCGTAGCTGCATTTGCCAACTGCTGCCCAAACCCCGCGGCATCGGGGGAGTGCAGCACGTTCAGTCGCCCACCGAGGCTTGAATTCAGCGCCTTGAGCGACTCGGTGAGGGAATGTTGACGGATGCCCTCCAAGTCAGCGTATTCGCCGGCATCCACGACGTAGACAGCAGCCACCCTGTGGTTGGCTCCCTCGGCCGGAGCCGCGCTTCGGATTGCCAAATTCAGAGCCAGATTGTCCTGAAGGCGCAGATCCTTGGTGAACCAGAAAACGGTAGACACTGAGTTTCCTACTTGGCTCGGCTGGCCAGATAGTTGAAGGTGATTAGCGAAATCAAGACTGACGCCAAGAGCATGTGCACCAACACCAGCTGCGCCGGGACACCGAGGCGAGCCTGGGCGACACCGACACAGGCCTGAGCAATGATGGCAATCACGAGACCGAGGCTGATTTTGCTGGCCAGCGAAGCTTTGCGACTACCCGACTCGGTGCGGTCACTGCGCTGGAGGGTAAACCACTGAACCAGCGCGAGCAACAACAGTAGGTATGCGGGGTAAGAGTGGTAGTGCTGCCACACTTCAAGATCTAGCCCGTTGCGAACGCTCTGCGCATCACCCGCGTGCGGGCCGGCTCCGGTGACCAAAACACCGACCACCACAGCGATCACTCCAACCACACTGACGGCCGGGGCAAGTCCATAAGCAAGGGCCGGAACAACCTGGGTTGCTGGTCGATAGACCCGCCAGGCCAAAAGCGTGGCGACCACGATCATGATGCCACTGAGCAAGAAGTGAGAGCCAACGAACCAGGGGTTCAACTTGGACCACACGGTGAAGCCGCCCATGACCGCCTGAGCCGGGATTCCCAAGAACAGCACGATTGCAGGCCAGCGACTTCCGGTAACCGGAGTTGCGCGCTTACGCAGGACCACCAGGAGCGTGGCAACTGCAATGATCAACAGCACAAACGTAAGCAGGCGGTTACCGAACTCGATGAGGCCGTGGATGCCCTGCTCCGGGACTGTTACTAGGTTTTCCTGCGTGCACTTTGGCCAGGTTGGGCACCCCAAACCCGATCCGGTCAGGCGCACCAAGCCGCCGGTAACCACAATCAAAATCTGTGAAACCAGCGAAGCCCAGGCCCAAAACTTTAGGGTTGCTGGGCCGATCAGGCGTTCTAGAAAACCAGTGCTGCTACGAGGCAAGATTGTTGCCCTTTCTTGCGGTTTGCTCTTTCGCTTCGGGGTGTGAAGCAGGTAAAATTTAGAGGTTGCCCAAGGCAGTGTCGCCGTGGTTTCACCACTTCCAAGTCTTACACGGCTTTGCGGAATGAATCCCCACTCGGTGTGGTTTGAAACCAGTAACCCGACAACAGTTTTCAGGTTAGAAACACATCCAAATAGAGGAGGTTCTGCGTGTCAGACAACGTCATTGAACGCCCGGAACTCGACAGTCTCGGCGTCTATGAGTTCGGCTGGTCCGACAAGGACGACGCCGGATCAAATGCCCGACGCGGAATCAACGAGGATGTTGTCACCGACATCTCGACCAAGAAGAGCGAACCAGACTGGATGACCCAGCTGCGCCTCAAGGGATACAAGTACTTCACTCAGAAGCCAATGCCGGCCTGGGGAAGCGACCTTTCGGGTATCGACTTCGACAACATCAAGTACTTCGTTCGCTCCACCGAGAGCCAGGCTTCCAGCTGGGAAGAACTGCCGGACGACATCAAGAACACCTACGAGCGTCTGGGCATCCCAGAGGCGGAGCGTAAGCGTCTGGTCGCCGGTGTTGCCGCCCAATACGAGTCCGAAGTGGTCTACCACCAGATTCGCGAGGACCTACAAGGAACACCCAGAGCTTTTCAAGGAATACTTCGGCACCGTAATTCCTGCCGGCGACAACAAGTTCGCAGCCTTGAACACCGCAGTTTGGTCGGGTGGCTCGTTTGTTTACGTTCCAAAGGGTGTGCACGTCGAGATTCCGCTGCAGGCCTACTTCCGCATCAACACCGAGAACATGGGTCAGTTTGAGCGCACCCTGATCATCGCCGATGAGGACAGCTACGTTCACTACATCGAGGGCTGCACCGCACCTATCTACAACTCGGATTCGCTGCACTCGGCCGTAGTAGAGATCATCGTGAAGAAGGGTGCCCGCGTTCGCTACACCACCATTCAGAACTGGTCGAACAACGTCTACAACCTGGTGACCAAGCGTGCCATCGCGCACGAGGGTGCCACCATGGAGTGGGTTGACGGCAACATCGGTTCCAAGGTGACCATGAAGTACCCGGCGATCATTCTGGCGGGGGAGCACGCCAAGGGCGAGACCCTCTCGGTGGCTTTCGCTGGCGAAGGCCAGCACCAGGATGCTGGCGCGAAGATGATTCACCTAGCTCCATACACTTCGAGCAGCATCGTCTCCAAGTCGATCGCTCGTGGTGGCGGCCGCACCTCTTACCGTGGCGAGATTCGCGTCAACCCGGGTGCGCACCACTCGGCCAACACCGTGCGCTGTGACGCGCTCTTGGTTGACACCATTAGCCGCTCTGACACCTACCCGACCGTAGACGTGCGTGAAGACGACGTCAGCATGGGTCACGAGGCAACCGTTTCGCGCGTTAGCGATGAACAGCTGTTCTACCTGATGAGCCGTGGTCTGCCAGAGGACGAGGCAATGGCGATGATTGTTCGTGGATTCATCGAGCCAATCGCCAAGGAGCTGCCTATGGAGTACGCCTTGGAGTTGAACAAGCTCATCGAAATGCAGATGGAAGGGGCTGTCGGCTAAATGACAACCCAAAACACGCTGGAGCCATCGGCCCAGCACGGATTAGTCGCGCACAGCCACGGATACGTTCCGGGCGAATCGGACATCCCTATCCAGACTCGCTCTGAGCGCGTGCGCTCCTACCAGGTGGCCGATTTCGGCCCTATCTCGCGCCGTGAAGAACAGTGGAAGTACACCACTAGCGAGCAGATTCGCGGTCTGGACGAGGACGCTCTCACCGAGTACCTGGGAGACCTAGACCTAAAGAGCCCTGAGGGCGTCACCACCGCTTGGGTTGGTCCAGAGCACCCTGCATTCGGATTCGCCGGCATCCCTGAAGACCGTCCATCGGCGGCCGCCTGGGAGAGCGCCGAGCAGGCCTACCTAATCACCCTTCCAGCAGACCAGAAGCTTGACTGCGAGGTTCAGCTTGGGATTGTGTCTCACGACACCACCCCGAGCGCGCTGCACCTGATTGTCGAGGCCAAGGCGGGCTCTCAGGGAACCGTAATCCTGGACCACAAGGGTGACGCAGTTCTGTCGGAGAACCTCGAAATCATCGTTGGTGACAACGCTCACCTGACCGTGGTCAGCATCCAGGATTGGAACGCTGGCTCGGTGCACCTGAGTGCCCAGTTCGCAAAGTTGGGTCGCAACGCAACCCTGAAGCACGTGGTGGTTAGCCTCGGTGGCGATGTTTTGCGCGTGACCCCGAATGCCGTATTCGCGGCCCCAGGTTCCTCGGTGGAGCTACTGGGTGTCTACTTCGCGGACGCCGGCCAGCAGCTAGAGCACCGCTTGTTCGTTGACCACGCCGTTCCGAACTGCCGCTCCCGCGTTACCTACAAGGGTGCCCTGCAGGGTAAGAACGCACACACCATCTGGGTGGGAGACGTCTTGATCCGCGCTGCGGCAGAGGGCACTGACACCTACGAACTCAACCGCAACCTGATGCTCACCGACGGTGCTCGCGCCGATTCGGTTCCAAACTTGGAGATCGAAACCGGCGAGATCGAAGGAGCAGGCCACGCCAGCGCCTCCGGTCGCTTCGACGATGAGCAACTGTTTTACCTACAGGCACGCGGCATCACCGAATATGAGGCACGACGCCTGGTAGTTCGCGGATTCTTGAACGAAATCATCCAGCAGATCGGTAACGA
>JBEGRP010000200.1:0-2614 GCA_041180345.1 Actinomycetota bacterium
GAGCGGTAGGTCCTCGGTGAGGATGACAGAAGCCTCATGGGCCCAGTACTCGACGAAGTCGGAACGCTCGCCGGCGGCAACCGGGCGGAACAGGCCCAGGTCGTCCTTGTTGTAGGCGCCAACCCGGCTGAAGGCAGGCATGTGGTGGGCACGCTCAAACACATTCACGCTGTCGATCTGGAAAAGCCCCAGGTGCTTCAGCGCGTCTTTGGCCGTGGCTTTGCTGCCATCGGGTGTGGGTACGCCACGCATTCCAAGGCCGCTAAGGGCCAGCATGCGGGCTTCGGCGGCGCTCAACTCCAGCACTTAGGCTCCCTCGCAACTAAACTTTTACTCAAGCATAGGTAAGAAACGAGACCCCAATGACAACCCACGCACCAGTGATTGCGCCGACCCTGGAGGATTTCCAGGCTGCACGCGAAAACGTGGCTGCGATTGCCATTGAGACCCCGGTTTTGCACTCTAACTTCCTGAGCGAGCACGTTGGCCACCCGGTTCACCTGAAGGCCGAAAACCTGCAGCGCACCGGTGCCTATAAGCTTCGTGGCGCCTACAACCGCATCAGCAAGCTGACCCCCGAGGAACGAGCCAGGGGAGTGGTGGCGGCTTCGGCCGGAAACCACGCCCAGGGAGTGGCGCTGGCCGCGACCCAGCTGGGCATCAAGGCCACCATCTTCATGCCAACCGGTGCCAGCCTGCCAAAGGTTCAGGCCACCCGTGGCTACGGTGCCGAGGTCGTGCTGGTCGGTGCCAACTTCGCCGAGGCGCTGAAGGCTAGCCAGGCATTCGCCAAGGAAACTCACGCAGTCTTTATCCCGCCGTTTGACAACATCGATGTTGTTACCGGACAGGGAACCGTTGCCCTCGAGGTAATGGACCAGGTTCCTGATGTCGAGAACATCATCGTCGCCATCGGTGGTGGCGGTCTTGCCGCCGGTGTTGCAGTGGCTGCCAAGCTGCGTGCCGCCGCCGAGGGTCGCAAAGTTCGCGTCATCGGCGTGCAGAGCGAACACGCTGCCGCCTACCCACCGAGCCTCGAGGCTCAGGAGATCGTCGAGATCCAGACCCAGCCGACTA
This sequence comes from Actinomycetota bacterium, assembly GCA_041180345.1. Lineage (GTDB taxonomy): Bacteria > Actinomycetota > Actinomycetes > Actinomycetales > Microbacteriaceae > Rhodoluna. The sequence continues at coordinate 1,078 of JBEGRP010000200.1, forward strand.
TCGCCGACGGTATCGCAGTTTCCAAGCCTGGGCACATCCCGTTCGAGCTGATTCGCAAGCACATCGACAAGGTCGTGACCGTAAGCGAGAACGAGATTGCCAAGGCCATCCTGACCCTGCTGGAGCGCGCCAAGCAGGTGGTTGAGCCTGCCGGTGCAGTTGGCGTTGCGGCCCTGCTCAGCGGCGCCATCAAGCCCAAGGGCCCTACCGCTGTAATTCTTTCCGGTGGCAACATCGACCCGATGCTGCTGCAGAAGGTCATCCAGCACGGTCTGGCGGCCTCGGAGCGCATGATCAACATCAGCGTGATGCTTCCGGACCGCCCAGGTCAGCTGGTTGCCACCGCTCAGTCGATTGCGGCTGCCGGTGGAAACGTGATTGAGGTGCTGCACACCCGTCACGGCAATGCCTTCCAAATCAGCGCGGTAGAGCTGAATGTCTCGGTGGAGACCGGTGGCCACGACCACAGCAAGCAGGTCATCAAGGCTTTGAAGGAAGCCGGCCTGAACCCGCGCCTGAACGAGGCGCGCGTCGAATAGACGCCCCAGCTTAACCGAAAAGGCCGACCCCAAAGGGTCGGCCTTTTGGCTTGTGAAGCAACAAGCTACATGTTGTCCATTGCTGGACGAGCACCGGTGATCCAACCGACGATTTCGTCGTTGGTGGTGTTCTTGGTTTCTACGTCTGCGACCTTCTTGCTGCGGTTCAGCACAACCATGCGGTCTGCGGTGCTGAAGGCAAGCGGTAGGTCGTGGGTGACCAGCACTACGGCGATGTTGTTGGCCGCCATGCGCTTGATCATCTGCTCGACCATAACCTTCTGCTCGTAACCGAGTGCAGCGGTTGGTTCATCCAGCAGCAGGATGCCCTGCGCCTTCTTTGCAACGCGAACTGCCGATCGGGCCAGGGCCACGCCCTGACGCTGGCCACCGGAGAGCATTTCAACGGGACGAGTCAGCGTGTCAATCTTCACGCCAAGCTGTGCAACCTCGCGCTTGGCCTCTTCCTTCATGGCCTTGCGGTCCAGGAAGCCAAGCATTCCCAGGATGCCCGGGCGCAGGATCTCCTTGCCCAGCAGCAGGTTGGTAGCGGTGTCCTGTGCGTCCACCAGGGCCAGGTCCTGATAGACCATCTCGATGCCAGCGTTGGCGGCATCCTTTGGGCTGTGGAAATCAACGGCATTGCCGTGGACCTTCATTACGCCCTGGCTTGGTCGGTGAGCACCCGAGATGACCTTTAGGAGGGTGGACTTACCGGCACCGTTGTCGCCGAGTAGAGCAACACACTCACCAGGCTTGACGTTCAGGTTGATGTTGTTGAGGGCACGGACGTAGCCGTAGAACTGGTCGATGCCTTCGAGGGAAAGTGCGTATTCCGCGTTAGCCATTTCTAGGCCTCCTGGTTCTTGGATTCGACCACACGCTTTGATACCTGCTTTTGGATGGTCATCTCTAGGTAGAGCGATCCAATCAGCAGTGCACCGGTGATTACGATTCCCCAGAATGGCTGAATGTTCTTTATGTTCAGGATCGAGGTG
>JBEGRP010000201.1:0-3837 GCA_041180345.1 Actinomycetota bacterium
TTTGCGTCCTTCGTGGGACGCCCAAACGTTGGCAAGTCAACGCTCACCAATGCCCTGGTTGGGCAGAAAATCGCGATTACTTCGGCGAAGCCACAGACCACACGTCGTGCCATTCGAGGTGTCGTGCATCACGCGGACGGACAGCTGATTCTGGTCGATACGCCGGGGCTGCACCGCCCGCGAACGCTACTCGGGGAGCGCCTGAATGACCTGGTCGAGGACACCCTCGGTGACGTAGACGTCATTGGGTTCTGCGTGCCCGCCAACGAAAAAATCGGCCCCGGTGACCAATTCATCAATGCGCAGTTGGATCAATACCGCAAGGCCAAGAAGATCGCCATTGTCACAAAGACCGAACTGGTGGACAAGAAAACCCTGGCCGAGCGCTTACTTGCGGTCAGCGCATTGCGGGATTTTGACGCGGTGATTCCGGTATCGGCGCTCGGTGCTGATCAGTTAGACGTACTTACGGAAGTTCTAATCAGCCTTATGCCAGAAGGCCCGGCGCTCTATCCCGCCGACGCTGTCACCGATGAATCGGTCAGTGACCGGATATGCGAGTTGATTCGGGAAGCAGCCCTAGAAGGTGTGCGTGACGAACTGCCTCATTCGCTGGCGGTCACTATCGACGAGATCAATCCACGTGAGGGGAAGCATCTCATCGATGTGCACGCTAACGTATTCGTGGAGCGCGACTCGCAGAAGTCGATCATCATCGGCAAGGGCGGGTCGCGGCTGCGTGACATTGGTGCAAAGTCACGTCCGGAGATTGAAAAACTCCTCGGTTCGAAGGTGTTTCTTTCGATTCGCGTGAAGGTTGCCCAAGACTGGCAGCGCGACCCGAAACAACTGGGGAAACTCGGTTTTTAGCCTTTGTGCTAACCTGAAAGCGTGTTCTGCTTGCTACTGCTTAGCAGCCGCGACGAGGCCTAAATCACGGCCACCCTCGTTGCGGCTATTTTCGCTGGCTGAAACTCCAAGACTTTTTTAGGACACAAATCATGCAAAACACTCAGCGCCCATCGGGCATGCCGGTCCACAAGTACCAGCCATTTCATGAGCAAATCAATGTTTCGCTGCCGGATCGCACCTGGCCCAGCAAGGTAATCACCGAGGCACCACGTTGGTGTGCGGTTGACCTCCGTGACGGCAATCAGGCCCTTATTGACCCGATGAGCCCAGAGCGCAAGCTCAAGATGTTCAAGCTGCTGGTAGAAATGGGCTACAAGGAAATCGAAGTCGGTTTCCCTAGTGCTTCCCAAACCGATTTCGACTTCGTGCGTCAGTTGATCGAAGAGAAGCACATCCCCGAGGATGTCACGATTCAGGTGCTCACCCAGGCGCGAGACCATTTGATTGAGCGCACCTACCAGGCAATTGCTGGTTCGAAGCAGGCAATCGTTCACTTCTACAACAGCACCTCGGTGCTGCAGCGCCGTGTTGTCTTTGGTCAGGACATGGCCGGCATCAAGGAGATCGCCCTACACGCGGCCAAATACTGCCTGGAGCTAGAGAAGACTATTCCGCAGACCAAGGTCTACTACGAGTACTCTCCAGAGTCCTACACCGGCACCGAGTTGGAATACGCCCTTGAGGTCTGCAACGCGGTAATCGACATCATTCAGCCGACTCCAGAACGCCAGATGGTTATTAACCTGCCGGCTACTGTCGAGATGGCCACGCCAAACGTGTATGCGGACTCAATCGAGTGGATGAGCCGCCGCCTGAACCGCCGAGACAGCGTTCTGCTAAGCCTGCACCCGCACAATGACCGCGGTACCGCGGTGGCAGCGGCCGAACTGGGGTATTTGGCTGGAGCGGATCGCATCGAGGGCTGCTTGTTTGGAAACGGTGAGCGCACCGGAAACGTTGACCTCATCACCCTGGGGCTGAACCTCTTCAGCCAGGGCGTGGATCCACACATCGACTTCAGCAACCTCGACGAAATCAAGCGAACCGTCGAGTACTGTAACCAGCTTCCGGTACCAGAACGAAGCCCATACGGCGGCGACTTGGTCTACACGGCGTTTAGCGGTAGCCACCAGGACGCCATCAAGAAGGGCTTCGAGAAGATGGAAGCTCAGGCCGCGGCCGAGGGCAAGCACATCGATGACTTGATTTGGGCAGTGCCTTACCTGCCGATTGACCCGAAGGATGTTGGCCGCAGCTACGAGGCAGTCATCCGAGTGAACTCACAATCCGGCAAGGGTGGCGTCGCCTACATCATGGTGGTGAGGTGTCCAGTGAGGCCCTCTGGGACATCTTCACCGATGAATACCTTCCAGCCCCTGCTGATAAGCCAGAGCTGAAGTGGGGTCGTTTCGAGCTGAAGCGACTCCGCACCGCCAGCGACATGGACGGAACTGTGCAGATAGACGTCGTCCTGCGCGATGGCTCCGATGAGGTGTCGTTGATCGGTAAGGGCAACGGCCCAATCAGCGCATTCGTGGATGTCCTGAAACAGCAGGGCATAGATGCCAGCGTTCTCGACTATGTCGAGCACACCATGGGCGCGGGTAGCGAAGCTCAGGCAGCCGCTTACCTAGAACTCAAGGTAGCTGGTCAGACCCTCTGGGGCGTTGGCATTGATGGAGATATTGCCACCGCGTCACTAAAGGCCATCATCTCGGGTGTGAACCGCGCGGTTCGAGCCTAAACAAAGCTTTAAGTGCAGGAGCGGCGGGTTTCCCGCCGCTTTTTGCATTCCCGCCGATACTTGAATCATGCCTCTGTACCGCGACGAAGCCATCGTGCTGCGCACCCACAAACTGGGTGAAGCCGACCGCATCGTCACGATGCTTTCGCGCCAGCACGGCCAGATCAGGGCGGTTGCCAAAGGCGTGCGCAGGACAGCCAGTAAGTTTGGCTCCCGACTAGAGCCATTCATGGCGGTTGACATCCAACTGTACGAAGGCAGAACCCTCGACACTGTTAGTCAGGTCGAAACCATTGGGGCTTACGGACGCGAGATCATGGCCGATTACGCCAGCTATACCGCGGCGCACGCAATGGTAGAGGTGGCCGAGCGGCTCACTGCCGATGAGGGCAGTACCCAGCAGTATCTACTCCTAATGGGTGCTCTCAGGTCGCTGTCGCGTGCTGAACATGACCCAGGTTTGACGTTGGATTCGTACTTGCTGCGTGCCCTGGCGCTATCTGGCTGGGCACCAAATTTCGATAACTGTGTGGCCTGTGCCAAGCCTGGACCGCACACCGGATTTGTGATGCAGACCGGTGGCGTGGTCTGCCAAGAATGCCGCCCGCCTGGTGCGGCAACCCTGGATGAGGAGAGTGTCTCGCTGCTCGGTGCCCTATTGGCTGGGGATTGGGAGTTTGCCGAATCCACAACCCCACGCGCCCGGGCCAATGCATCGGGTATCGTGGCTGCATACAGTCAATGGCACATTGAACGCGGTCTGCGTTCTCTGACACTGGTGGAGCGAGAATGACCGATTACCTACCCTTGGAGTACACCGGGGTTCCCGCTCCCGATTTCTCCAGCTTGGCTGCCAACGGCAAGGTCCCACAGCACGTGGCGATTGTCATGGACGGAAACGGCCGCTGGGCTAATCAGCGCGGTCTGACGCGAGTGGAAGGCCACAAGGCTGGCGAAGCCGCATTGCTAGACGTGGTTGCCGGGGCGATTCAGGCAGGGGTAAAGCACCTGACCGTTTACGCTTTCAGCACCGAGAACTGGAAACGTTCTCCCGACGAAGTTCGCTTCCTGATGGGGTTCAATCGCGAGGTATTGCGCCGTCGCCGGGATCAACTGAACGCTTGGGGAGTCCGAGTTCGCTGGGCAGGGCGCAGACCCAAGCTCTGGGCCTCGGTGATAAC